>NZ_JBQQBZ010000023.1:0-120728 GCF_052245655.1 Streptomyces sp. 4N509B | reverse complement strand
GTATGAACACCACGCCCCCCCCGCCCCCCACGTCCCCCAAAGCCCCGACACCCCCGTCCCCGACCCGGCGGGCCGTCCTCCAGGGCTCCGGCGCCGTGGGCCTCACGGCCCTGGCCGGCGCCACCGCGGCCACGCCCGCCCGCGCCGCGGACGGCGCGGCCCCCAACGTCCTCGTCGTCTACTGCGACGACCTCGGCTACGGCGACCCGAGCTGCTACGGCTCCCCGCTGGTGCGCACGCCCGTCATCGACGGGATGGCGCGCCGCGGCATGCGCCTCACGGACTTCTACGCCGGCGCCCCCACCTGCACCCCGTCCCGCGCCGCGCTGCTGACCGGCTGCTACGCGCCGCGCGTGAACCTCGCGAACGTGCTGTTCCCCGACCACACCAACGGTCTGGCGGCCCAGGAGACGACGCTCGCCGAGTACCTGAGGAGCGCGGGCTACGCGACGGCCCACATCGGCAAGTGGCACCTCGGCAACCCCGCCGTCGACCCCGCGCTCCACCCCATGGAGCACGGTTTCGACCGCTACTTCGGCCTGCCGTACTCCAACGACATGACGCCGCTGCCGCTGTACGACGACCGCGAGATCGTCGAGCAGCCACCGGACCAGTCCGTCCTGACGCGGCGCTACGCCGAGGAGGCGATCGCCTTCGTCCGCGACCACGCCGACCAGCCGTTCTTCGTCTACCTCGCGCACACCCAGCCGCACGAACCGCTCGCCTCGGAGTTCGCCGGCCGCTCGGCGGCGGGCCCGCACGGCGACTCGGTGGAGGAGATCGACCACTACCTGGGCGTGCTGCTGGACGAGCTCGACGCGCTCGACGTCCGCGAGAACACCTGCGTGATCTTCACCAGCGACAACGGGCCGTGGTACGTCGGCAGCGCCGGGGACCTGTACGGCCGGAAGGCCGAGACGTACGAGGGCGGCCAACGCGTGCCGTTCGTCGTGGAGTGGCCGGCGGTCGTGCCGGCCGGCGTCACCTACCGCGAGCCCGCCTGCCTCGTCGACGTCCTCCCGACGCTGCTCGAAGCGGCCGGCGTCGAGCCCGACCCGGACCGCGTCATCGACGGCCGCAGCATCCTGCCCGCCCTGACCAGCGGCCGGCCCGTGGACCGCGGCGACGTCTTCTACTACGACGACCGGTCCACGCCGTCCCTCGGCAACTGCAACGCGGTGCGGCGCGGCGACTGGAAGCTCCACGTGCGCCGCGTCCCCGGGCCGTACTTCACCGGCCGCGGCTTCTCCGCCACCGAGGAGCTCCCGCAGCTGTTCAACCTCGCCCGCGACCCCGGGGAGACCTACGACCTCTCCCGTCACCACCCGGAGATCGTGGCGGCGCTCGGCGCCCGCATCACCGAGTTCGACGCGGCCCTGCGGGCGGACCACGCCGCCCGCTACGGCAGCCCCTCGTGAGCCGTCACCGGCCCGCCGTGACGCACCCCACGGCGGGCCGGTGGCCGCGGACGAGCGGATTCCGTGGTGGTCGGGAGAAGAATCACGTGATCGGCCCAGAGCCGGCCCGCGGCCCTCACAGCGGTCGTCTCCCGCGGCGGCGCGAGCCGGCCCGCCCAGCATCCCCGCAGGTCAGGAACGGTGCGAGCGGCGGCCACAGGGGGCTTGCGGGCCCGGGTGTACCCAGCACCACCACGGTTACGGGTGCCAACCACAGGGTGAAAGGGGGCCGGACCGGTGCGCGCGGAGCCCCAGTGTCCGCCAGACTTGCCTCCCATGACTACGAACCTCGAGATCACTCCCGACACGAACGCTCCGCCAGGGGGGCAGAAGGGCAGTGACTTCTCCCGGCTCTCGCGGAGGATCGCGGAGGCGGGACTCATGAACCGACGGCCCGGTTACTACGCGGTGCGGCTGTCCCTGGTGGCGGCGGCGTTCGTCGGCGGTTGGGTCGCCTTCGCGGTGCTCGGCGACAGCTGGTGGCAGCTGGCGGTCGCGGCCTTCATGGCGCTGTCCTGGGGGCAGCTGGCGCTGGCGATGCACGACCTCGCGCACCGGCAGATATTCGCCCGCAGGCGACCGAGCGAGGTCGGCGGCCGGCTGTTCGGGAACCTCGGCGTCGGGATGTCCTACGGCTGGTGGATGAACAAGCACACCCGCCACCACGCGAACCCCAACCACGAGGACCTGGACCCGGACGTCGTGCCGGAGATCCTGGTGTGGTCGCAGGAACAGGCGCGGGCGGCGAAGGGCCTGCCGCGGTTCGTCGGACGGATCCAGGGCTGGCTGTTCTTCCCCCTGCTGACCCTGGAGGGCTTCAACCTCCACGTCGCCAGCTTCCGGGCGCTGCGCTCCGCGCCGATGAAGCGGCGCGGCCTGGAGGGGGGACTGCTGGTCGCGCACGTGATCACGTACCTCGGGGCGATCTTCCTGGTCCTCTCCCCCGGCAAGGCCGTGGCCTTCATCCTCCTGCACCAGATGATCTTCGGCGTCTACCTCGGCGCCTGCTTCGCGCCGAACCACAAGGGCATGCCCACCCTCAGCGGCGACGTCCGCCTGGACTTCCTGCGCCGCCAGGTGCTCACCTCGCGGAACGTGACCGGCGGCCTGGTCAAGGACATCGCGCTCGGCGGGCTCAACTACCAGATCGAGCACCACCTCTTCCCGTCGATGCCGTCCCCGAACCTTCGGAAGGCCGCGCCGATCGTCAAGCGGTACTGCGCGGAGCTGGGCGTCCCGTACCACGAGACGGGGCTGTTCGCGTCGTGGGGCGAGGCGCTGCGCCACCTCCACGCGGTCGGGGCACCGATCCGGAACGGAAGCGGCGCCTAGACCCGCCGGTGAACCACGCGGCGCGTCCGACAGCCAGATCCCGCCGCGTGGAACGCTCTCGGGTTACCCCCACCCCCCACCGGGGAGCTGCCCTGATGGTGGCCAGGGCGCGGGCCGGCGAGGCTGGCTCGCATGATCGATGACAGGAACGGCACGGTCGCCACCACTGACTCCCCTGGCGAGCCTCGGCCCGGCTCCCGGCGCCGCGCCCGGCGCCGCGTGGCCGCGACGGTGACGGCGGCGGGGTGTGCCGCGCTCCTCTGCCTCACGGGACCGGCGGCGGTCGCCGGCGAACCGCGCCACGCGGGCGCCGCGGGCGCCGCGGGCGATGGTTCAACGGGGCTGCAACGGGACGTCGACGCCCTCCACCGGGCCGGCGCCGTCGGCGCCACGGCCGTGCTCCTGACCCCGGACGGCACCGTGGCCGCGGGCAGCGGCACCGCCGACCTGGCGACGGGCGCGCCCGCCGACCCCGGGGCACGCTTCCGCGCCGGCAGCACGCTGAAGCCGTTCGTCGCCACCGTCGTCCTGCAACTCGTCGGCGAGGGCGAGCTGTCGCTGGACGACACGGTGGAGGAGTGGCTGCCCGGCGTGGTCACCGGCAACGACAACGACGGCGGCCGCGTCACGGTCCGCCAGCTCCTCCAGCACACCAGCGGCGTGCCGGACTACTTCGCCCCCGACCTCCTGCCGGCCGTCTACTCCGCCGCCGGCTTCCACGCGAACCGGCTGCGGCACTACGCCGACGAGGAACTGGTGGCCGGCGCGATGCGCTTCCCGCCGGACTTCGATCCCGACGCGGAGTGGTCGTACTCCAACACCAACTACATCCTCGCCGGCATGATCATCGAGCGCGTCACCGGCCACTCCTGGGAACGGGAGGTGCGCGACCGCGTCATCGTGCCGCTCGGCCTGACCGACACCGAGCTGCCCGGCGACGACCCGACCATGACCGCGCCCTTCCTGCGCGGCTACCACACCTACGCCGAGGACGGCCGCCGCGTCGACACCACCGTCGACACCCGCGTGGACACCACCGTGTTCAACACGACGGCCGCCAGCGCCGGAGGAGCGCTCGTCTCCACGCCACGCGACCTCAACCGCTTCCTGTCCGCCCTGCTCGGCGGCGAGCTGCTGGAGCCGGCGGAACTCGCCGAGATGCTGACCGTGCGGGAGCTTCCCGGCGAGCCGGGGGCGCGGGGCTACGGCCTGGGGCTGGAGCGCCGCGAGCTGAGCTGCGGCGGCTTCTCCTGGCACCACAGCGGCCTGGCCCTCGGCTACTACGGCGAGAACGGCGTCACAGCGGACGGCGGCCGCGCGGTGACCGTGGTCACCAACAGCGTCGACGCCGCCGACGAGGCCGGGCAGGACCGCCGGGAGGCCGCGATGGTCGACCTGGTCGACCGCGCGCTGTGCGCCGGCTCCCGGTGACACCGGCCGGGGCGCGCAGGGGCGGGGCCGTGCTCGCGTGCCGGGGGGCGGGCGCCGCTCGCGCGGTCAGGGGACGGACCAGCGCGTCTGCGTGGCCCATCGCTCGGCCGCGCCCATCAGCACCTCGGTGGCCGGCGCCTTGATCTGGCCGTAGTCGAGGAGGTCGGGGACGCTCACGACGAGGCGTCGCTTGAACGCGCCCCACGCGTCCCTGGCCCGCGGGTCCGCCCGCAGGTAGTCACGGAACAGCAGCGCGTACCGGGCGTTGGCCGCGCCGTTCACCCGGCAGTGGACGTTGCAGGCCCGGCCGCCGACCGGCGGGGCGAAGACGAGCTTGCGGTGCGGTGTCCCGGCGGTCACCTCCTCGCGGTTCCACGGCTCGGGCCGGCAGCGGAAGCCGATCGCCGCCATGCGGGGAACGACGACCTCCTCCTCGACCGACGCCATCCGCACCTGGACGTCGACGCAGTCCTTCGCGGGCAGCCCGGGGACCGAGGTGGAGCCGACGTGGTCGATCGCGAGCGCGAGGTCTCCCAGGGCGGTGCGCAGCAGGCCGGCCAGCTCCTCGAACGCGGCCGGCCAGTCGGGCCGGTGGTCGACGACGGCGAGGGGACCGAGCTCGTCGGGGAAGGGCATGCCCGCACGGTACCGGCGCGGGCCCGGGGCGGGCCCGGGAGTTTCCGCCCCGGCGAGGGCGACGGCGGGGCGGTGGTCTAGCGTCCCGGCGTGACGTCCGAACCCCCACGGCCTGCCGGCCGCACCGCGCACACCCTGTGGATGAGCGACGAGCCCGTCTCCGTCGAGGTGTGGGCACGGTTCCGTGCCGACCACGCGCGCTCCGGCCTGTGGCCCCTCCTCCTCGACTCCTCGGCTCCCGACGACGCCGGGTACCCGCCGTGGGCGTCGGGCGGGCTGTTCCCCGAGGAGGCGAGCTCACCCGAGGCCCACGACCCGGCCGACCTCCTCGCGGGATGGTGGAGCACGTACACCGCCGTCGAGGAGGACGAGGACGTGCTCAGCCCGGCCGAACGCCTGGCCGTCACCGCTCCCTTCGGGCAGGACTGGCCCGGCCTCGCCCCCGACCTCCCGACGGCCGGGGCCGACCCCGACGCCGACGCCGACGCCGACGACACGGCCGCCGGCTACGCCGCCCATCTCCTCACCCACCGGCCCCACCTGCGGCTGGGCCTCGTGGCCGCCGGGTCAGGTGCCGCCGCCCTCGCCGCCGTCGGCTGGCACGGGCCCGCCAACTACGACGGCGACACCGGGAAGTACGCCGCCGTCGTGGCCGACTGGGAACGCCGCTTCGGCGCCCGCGTCGTCGCCGTCGGCCACGACACGCTCCACCTCGGCGTCGCCGCGCCGCCCAGACGCCGGGAGGACGCGCTGCGCGTCGCCGCCGAGCACTTCGCGTTCTGCCCGGACAACGTCTGGCAGAGCCAGCGCCCCTACACCCTGGAGGCCTACGCCGAGCGGCTCGTCGACACCCTCAACTGGGACTTCTGGTGGGACTGACGGCCGTGCCCCGGCCGGCGGCGGTCGGGCGGTGGGCGGTCCGGGCGGTGGGCGGTCCGGGCGGTCAGCGCCCCGGAAGCTCGGCGAGGGCGGCGAGGTCGGCGAGGGTCTCCGCGGCGGGCCTCGGGTGGACGAGCCAGCGCAGGTGGCTGCCCTCCAGGGTCCGCACCGCGAACGGGTTGTCGGGGGTGAGCGCGTCGGCTTCGCGGATCATGCGGTCCTGCATGGCGAGGGGGATGCTCGCGTCCTCGGCGAGGCGCACGTAGGCGCGGGGGATCCGCCCCCACGTCTCCGCCCGCGCCCGGTCGGCGGACGTCCCGGCGTCGAGGTTCTCGTCGGGCTGGAAGGTGTTCAGGAAGGTGCGGAACTCGTCGTCGGTGAGGTCGGCGGCGAAGGCCTGCCGGAACCCGGCGAGCACCGTCGGGTCGGCGGTCCGGAAGTTCGTGCGGAGCAGGCCCAGCTCGGCCGGGTTCCCGAGGAGCGCCGGTGCGAAGAGGCCCGGGTCGACCTCCGCCATCTCCGGCTCGGCGTAGTAGCCGCTGACCTCCAGGTCGACCGGGCACCAGGCGGAGACGTACACGATCCTGTCGATCAGATCGGGGCGGGCGTTGCCGACGGCGGTGAGCGTGATGCCGGCCCTGCTGTGGCCGACGAGGACGGTCGGGCCGTTCCGCTTCGCGCGTTCGAGGACGTCGACCACGCGGGCGACGTTGTCGGCGAGGGTGACCCCCTTGATGCTCCCCGGCTCCGTGGCGAGCGCGGCGAGGTCCTGCGGGGCCTGGTAGGCGGCGGGGAAGGTCGCCTCGAAGCCGTGGCCCGGGAGGTCGACCGCGACCGAGCGGTGCCCGAGCAGCGCGAGCTCGCCCTGGAGCGGCGCGAACGAGAACGAGTTCGCGAAGGCGCCGTGAACGAGTACGAATGTCGGCAGGTTTCGCATGCCTCATCCTCCGAAAGTGTGATCTTTGATCTTCGCAGCAGGTCAAGGTTAGGTGGCCGGGTCGGGCCGGCCCCGCCGGCCCCCGGCACCCCGCCGGCCCCCGGCGCCCCGGCACCCCCGGGCACCTGGGCACCCCGGAGTCACCGCGCCCCGCCGCCGTCCGGCCCGATGACGACGACGCGCGCCCACGCGGGTGGCCCGTCCGACAGGCGGTCGGCGTGGTGCTCGCTCCACGACCGGGCGGACCGCCGGGGGAAGAGGCCCACGACCGTCCGGCAGGAGGGCCTGGCGTCGGGCCAGGGCGTCTGGCCGTCCGTCAGCGCGACGATCACGTCGGGCCGGGGGCGGGCGCGCAGCGCCCTGGCGAAGCCCGTACGCAGGTCCGTGCCGCCGCCTCCCACCAGCGGTATGCCCTCCGCGCGGCACAGCGGGTGCACGGCCTGGGCCGCCGCGTCGCACGACATCACCGTGACAAGGTCGCGGCGCCCGCCCACCGCGCGGGCGATCGCGGCCACCTCCAGGAGGGCGCTGCCGAGTTCGCGGTCGCTGACCGAGCCGGAGGTGTCGACGATGACCGTGACCCGGGGCGGTCGGCGGCGCAGGCTCGGCAGGACGGCGCCGGGCACGCCGGCGGAGCGCCGCGACGGCCGGCCGTAGCTGTGGTCCTCGCCCACGCCGGGCCCCGACACCGCCGAGCGGACCGCCGCGCCCAGCAGGTCCCGCCAGGGCTGCGGCGGGTGGAACGCCTCCTCCGCCCAGCGGCGCCAGCCGCGCGGAACGGTGCCGGGCTCGGCGGTGATGCCCTGCGCGACGCGGAAGCGGACCGCGTCCCGTTCCTGGTCGCTCAGGCCGTGCGCGCCGTCGGGGCCGAGGTCCCACTCCCGCTCCAGCCCGTCGGCGCCGCTGCCGCAGTCCAGCCAGGCCATGCCCTGGGTGTGGGGGCCGAGCCGGAACTGGCGCAGGTACTCCTCCATCAGCTTGTCCCGGCCCAGGCCGAGGGACGCGGGCGTGACGGCTCCCTCGGGTCGCGCCAACCCGTCGCCGAAGGCGTCGTCGTTGATCTCGCAGTCCGCCGCGATGTTCATGCGCAGCCGCTCGGCCGCGCCCGTCAGGCCGTGGTCGCGCGCGAACCGGTCGGAGCGCCCGTGGTGGTCGCGGAGCAGGTGCGACACCTCGTGGACCCACACCCCGGCCAGCTCCTCCAGCGGCGTCCGGTCCACGAACGCGGGGAAGACGTAGCACCGCCAGTGCCGGTCGACCGCCATCGTCGGCACCCGGCGCGAGGGGACGACGTGGAGGGCGAACAGGGCCGTGGCGAGGTAGGGGCGGACGCGGGCGGCGTGGAGGCGGGCGGCGTAGAGCTTGTCGAGGTCGAGGGCGGGATGGGGCGGGACGCCCCGGGACGGTGGGGTCTGGGGTGTCGGCGCGTGGGCCGTCGGGGTCCGGGTCATCGGCCGGACCGGGGGAGGGAGGCGGAGGAGGTCGCCGCCCGGTCCGCTCGGCGGGAGACGGACACGACGCCGACCAGCCCCTCGATCGACGCGGGAACGTCCCAGTCCTCGCGGCGCAGCGCCGCCAGCGTGGACGCGGGAACGACGACGAGGTCCGGCGGCCCGGTCTCCACGGCCCGGACCAGCAGCGCCCACGCCGCGTCCCACCGGGACCTCTCCGGACGCGCGCGCACCGCCGCCACCACGCCGTCGAGCGCGGCCTGGCGCAGGTCCCCCCGTTCCGGCAGGACGGCACCGGCCGGGTCGGCCAGCAGCGTCTCGGGGTCGGGAAGGTCCATCCGGTCGATGCTGGCGAGGAGTTCGAGCCCGGGGCCGTCGCCCACCGTGCCCCTGACGAGCAGGGAGAGAACGTCGCGGTCTGAGCCGGCCGCGGTCGCGAAGGCGACGAGACGCAGCGTCATGTCCCAGCTCCTGGGCGACGGCCAGGGGCCGGCGCGGCGGGACTCGTTGTCCGGCAGGCGGTGCACGAGGCCGGGCCGGGCCGCGAGCAGTTCGCACACCGCGCGGCGGGCGAAGGACACGGCGGCCGGCAGCGCCCGGCGGTCGAGCCGGGGCAGGGTCGCCCGGGGCCAGGTGCCGCCGAGGCCGCGGACCACGACCTCGTGGTCGTGGGTCCACTGGAGGTGGACGAACCGGTTGGCCAGGGGCGGGCTCAGCTCCCAGCCGTCGGCGGCCGAGGAGCGGGGGTTGGCGGCGGCCACGATCCGCACCTCGGGCGGCAGCCGCAGGGCGCCGATGCGCCGCTCCAGCACGAGGCGGAGCAGGGCGGCCTGCACGGCCGGGGGCGCGGTGGACAGCTCGTCGAGGAAGAGCAGTCCCCGGCCGGCGCGCACGAGGCGTACGGCCCAGTCGGGCGGGGCCATCGGGACGCCCTGCTCGGCGGGATCGTCCCCGACGATCGGCAGGCCGGAGAAGTCGGACGGCTCGTGGACGCTGGCGATCACGGTGGTCAGGGGGAGGTCGAGGGCGGCGGCGAGCTGGGTCAGGGCCGCGGTCTTGCCGATGCCCGGCTCGCCCCAGAGGAGAACGGGCAGGTCGGCGGCCACGGCGAGGGTCAGGGCTTCCAGTTGGACGTCGGGGCGCGGCTCCGTGGTGGTGTCGCGCAGCAGGGTCAGCAGCTCGCCGGCGACGACGAGTTGGGAGGCGTCCGACGTGGCGGGCGGCAGGGCTGACGGGGCGGAGAGGGTGGGCGTCGGCATGCGTCATCACCTGGGGTTTCGTGGGGTCCCTGAAGCAGGGACGGGAGGACGGAGAAGAAGGGGAGGAAGAACGAGAAGAAGGAGAAGTGAGGAGAAGAAGCGGGGAGGGGCTGTCAGCGCGCGGTGGCGTGGCGCGGGTGGTGGAGGTGGTCGGCCGGCCGCCTCGTGGCCGGGCGGTTGCGGCCGGACCGTGGCCCCGGCCCGACGAGCCCCGCCCTGAACAGGCCGTGCACGACGCGGCGTCGCGCGGCGGCCTCCAGTTCGTCCCGCAGCTCGCCCTCCCGCAGCCGCGCCTCGGGGCCCAGCAGTCCCTCCACGACGGCCAGCGCGCCGGTGACGTCGCCGTGCCTGAGCTGTTCGCGGATGCCGGAGAGGGAGTCGGGGCTGCGGTGCAGCTCGTCGATGACCCGCAGGCAGGGGAGCGGGGTGCCGGTCAGGGCCGCCAGCAGCTCCTCCCGGCGGACCTCGTCGGGGTCGTGGTCGAGCGCCGCCAACGCCCCGTCGACGAGCCCGATCCTGTGCTGTTCGCCCCGGCACTCCACCAGGTACGACGGCGTCGCCGCCCCGTGCCCGGTCCGGGGCGTCCCGGCCGGGGCGCCGCCCGGGGCGAGCGCCTCGGCGACCAGCGGGTGCAGCCGGTCGGGGGTGATCAGGCCGGCGCGGAGCAGTTCGACGTCGGGCGGCGCCCAGGTCGCGGCGTCGGGCAGGACCGGCACCGCGCGACCGCGCCCGTGCCGGGGCGCCGCCGTGATCCGCACCGTGGGTGGCCCGGCGCGGTCGCCGCCGTCGGCGGCCAGGTCGAGGAGCAGCCGGCGCCGGGCGCCGAGCCGCACCAGGACGGAGCCGCTGGCGCGACGCTCGGCGCGGAGCAGGATCGCCGCCTCGGCCGCCCACCGGTCGACGGCGGGCCGCTCGGCCGCGGAGCGGAGCCGCAGCTCGCCGGCCCGGCGCGCGTCCCACAGGTGACGGTGGAGGTCGAGGCGGAAGCGCCGGCTGGGGTGGGGGTGTGGATGGTGGTGTGGACGGGGGTGTGCTCCGGTCCCGGGGCCGGCGGGTCCCGCCGGCCCGGGCGGCTCCCACAGCGCGAGGCTGATCCGTTGCCCGGCGTCCGCCCAGGCCGGCGCCGTCCTGGCCACGAGGTGCACCGTCGGCACACCGTCGCCGTCGCCGACCTCGTAGCGGGCGAGCGTGACGGTCAGTCCCGGCCGCAGCAGCCCGTCGGGGGCGATCCGTGGCATGTGCCAGCGCAGCAGGTCGGGCGCCAGGTGGCGGAGGTCGGCCCGGACGCGGGAGGCGAGCTCCCGGCCGTGACGGCGTGCGACGGAACGAAGACCGAGATCGACGTCGACGTGCGAGGCGGCGCACGCTCCCGCCCAGTCACCGACGCGCCGGCGGGCCGTCGCGGTCTCGATCATCGAGGGCGGCACGGCGAACTCGCGCACGCGCAGCCAGAGGGACAGCCAGAAGGCAGGAGAACACGAAGGAGAGGAAGGAGAGGAAAGGGGAGGGAGAGAAGCAGAGAGGGAGGGACGCGGGTCCTCGTTCGCGACGTGAGTGGCCATCAGCACTCACCTTGCGCGAACGGGTCCCCCCATCTTGCGAGGAGGTGAGAAGTCATCGCGAGGATCGTACAGCGGCCCGCCCGGCTCGGCCAGGGCCGACGGTCGGGGTCGACGGCCGGGGTCGACGGTTCGGGGTCGACGGTCAGGGTTCGGTGGTGACGCGCACGGTGTGGGCGAGGGCGGCCGGTTCGAGGTGCTCGGTGAAGAGCCTCGCGACGAGCTCCCCCCGGCTCGTCACGCCGACCTTCGCGAACACCGCCTTGACGTGGTCGCGGACCGTGTGCCGGGAGATGCCGAGGTGTTCGGCCATCGAGCCGGTGGTGGCGCCCGCGCTGATCAGGCGGGTGATCTCCAGCTCCCTCGCGGAGAGGCCGTAGGTCTCCACGACCAGCCGCGCCACCTCCGACACGGGCGCGGGTTCGAGGACGACGGCCGTGAAGCCCTGCTCGCCGTCCAGGCGCGAGGCGTGGCAGAGCAGCCAGCGGTCGTCGAGGTCCCGCACCCGCAGCCGGCCCTCGCCGGCCGCGGCGAGGGTCCTGATCCACACGGGGACCTCCTCGACGCCTCCGCCGCGCCCCACGGCCGCGCCGCTCGCCGCCACCCGCGGCAGGCGGGCCAGGTGGCGCCAGGCGGCGTCGTTCGCCGAGACCACCCGGCCCTCCGGCGTGAACAGCAGCAGCCCCGCGCCCCCGCCGTCGGGGGGCAGCGGGACGGGCTCGCCGGCCGGGCGCGCGTAGGAGCGCAGCCGCGCGGCGAGCGGCCCGGACAGCCCGGCGAGGAACGCCGTGTCGGCGGCGGTGAACGCCGGCCGGCCGCGTTCGCGGAACAGACTCACCGCGCCCCACGGCCGGCCGCCGACGCGCAGCACGGCGCGCAGCTCGTCGCCGAGGCCACGGGGCCGCAGGTACGCCTCGTACAGCGGGCTCAGCTCCGGGCTGCCCGCCGTGGCCTCGCCGAGGGCCGCCGCCGGGCTGGCCGCGGTGGCGAGTTCGCGGAAGGGGATCACGGCCTCGGGCGACGCCTCGGTGCCCCAGTAGGCCGTGCAGCCGCCCTCGGCCAGGTTCTCCACGCGGATCGGCGCGGTCATCAGGCCGGTGACGGGGTCGGTCGCCCGCCAGATCGCGGCGTCGAACGGCAGCATCCGGCGCAGCCGCGCCGAGACGACCGCGAACAGCGCGAGGGCGTCGGGCGCCTGCTCGGCGCGCTCCAGCAGCAGCTCGCGGCGCCACGGGGTGCGTCGGTCCGTCCCCGCCGGGGGCGTCTCGGCCATGTGGGGGTCAACGCCGCGGGTGCGCCCGCGTGTTCCCGTCGTCGTTCGCCTCGTCACGGCAGCGGTCCGGCGCCGGTCCGTCACGGCACCAGGAGGAGCTTGCCGGTGGTGCGGCGCGCCTGAAGGTCCTCGTGGGCCAGCCGGGCCTCGGCCAGGGGGCGGCTGTGGGCCGTGACGCGCAGCGTTCCGGCGGCGAGATCGCGCCAGACGGCGCCGGCGCGGCGCGTGAGTTCCTCCCGGTCGGCGACGTGGTGCGGAAGGCCGGGGCGGGTGAGGAAGACCGAGCCGGCGTGCAGGAGCCGCCCGGTGTCCAGGGCCGTCACCGGGCCGCCGGCGGCGCCGAGGAGCACCAGCAGGCCACGGCGGCGCAGGCTCGCCAGGCTCGCCTCCAGCGTGGGCGCGCCGACGCCGTCGTAGACCACGGAGACGCCCTCACCGCCCGTCAGCCTCGCCACGGCGAGCCGCATGTCGTCGTAGGCGACCGCCTCGTGGGCGCCGGCGGCGCGGGCGACGTCGCGCTTCTCGGGTGTGGACGCGGTGGCGATGACGCGGGCGCCTCTCGCGACGGCGTACTGGGTGACCAGCCGGCCGAGGCCGCCCGCCGCGGCGTGGACGAGGACCGTGTCGCCGGGGCCGACGGCGTGGGTGTCGTGGGTGAGGTAGTGCGCCGTCATGCCCTGCATGAGGACGGTGGCCGCCACGTCGAGCGGCAGCTCGTCCGGCACGTGGACGAGGCGGTCGGCGGCGACGACGGCGCGCTGGGCGTAGGCGCCGTGCGCGTCGGTCACGCCGCCGGCCATGGCCCACGCCACGCGGTCGCCGACCGCGACGTCGGGACGCGCGCCGTCGACGCCGGCGTCGACGGCGGGACCGAGGGCGGTGACCGTTCCGGCGGCCTCGACGCCGGGGACGAAGGGTGCCGGCACGGGGAAGACGCCGCGGCGGTGGGCCACGTCGACGAAGTTGACGCCGATCGCGGCGACGTCGACGAGCGCCTGGCCGGGGCCCGGCTCGGGGTCCGGGTGGTCGTGGACGTGGCGGAGGACCTCGGGTCCGCCGTGGTGGGTGACGACGATGGCCTGCATGCGTGGGACTCCTTCGCGTGCTGGTGTGCCTGGGTGGTGGTGCGGTGGCGGTGGTGCGGTGGCGGGGACGGGCGCGGCGCGTGCCGAACGCGTGGGGCGCGTCGGGCGGGCCGCCCCGGTCGGCCGCGCCGTCGATGCTGCGGGAACGGCGCGGCGGGGCCCATCCCCCACCTGCGGGATGGGCCGCGCGGCGGTGCCCGGCCAGGCTGACGGCGCCCGGCGCCGGGTGGCGTCGGCTCTCCACGGCCGAAAGGAACCCCATGTCCCCGTCCCCGCACGGCGCCCCGCCCCCCGGCCACGCCGGCTCCCCCGCCACGGCGGGGGTGCGGCTGGGCCTGCTCGGCGGCCCCGCCGTGTTCGGCGTCACCGCCGCCGGCCTCGCGCTGCCCGACGTCGGACGCGCCCTCGACGCGGCCCCGTCCGCCACCGCCTGGGTCCTGACCGTCCACGCCCTCGCGCTCGGCGTCGGCGCCGCCGTGGCGGGGCGGCTGGCGGACGCGCGCGGGGTGCGGTTCGCGCTGCTGCTCGGCGCGTTCGCCCTGGGGCTCGGCACGCTCGTCTGCCTGCTCGCCCCGAACCTCCCGCTGCTCGTGGCGGGACGGCTCGCGCTGGCCACGGGATCGGGCGCGACGACCTCGGGGGCCGTGGCGCTCGTCGCCGCGTTCCCACCCGAGCGAAGGCCCCGTGTCCTCGCGGGCTTCGGCGGCACGATGGCCGGCTTCTCGGCCGCCGCCACCCTCGCCGGGGGCGTCGTGACGGACGGGCTCGGCTGGCGGGTGACGCTGGTGCTGCCGGGCCTCGCGCTCGGCGCGCTCGCGCTGTGCCTGCCGATGGCCGGCCGCGCGGGATCCGGCCGGCCGGTCGACGCGGCCGGCGCGGGGCTCGTCGCCGCCTGTGCCTCCTGCCTGCTGGTGGTGGTCCAGTCGCCGACGCTGGGGCTGCCGGCGGCGGCCACCGTCCCGCTCGCCGTCCTCGCCGCGTCGGCGCTCGCGGCGCTGGTGGCGCGGGTCAGGCGGCGGGCCGACGGCTTCGTGCCGAGGCCGCTGGTCACCGACCCGGTCGTGCTCCGCACCGTCGGGCTCGGCGTGGGCGTCTTCGGGGCCCTGTTCGCCACCGTGTTCGCCGCGCCGCAGATCCTGGTGCTGCGCTACGGGTGGGACGTGCTGGTGGTCGGCGCGGCGCTGCTGCCCGGGGGCGTCGTCGGCGCGGTGCTGGCGCGCCGCGCGTCCGCCGCCACGGTGCGCGTCGGGACGCTGCTCCTCGCCGTGACGTCGCTCGCCACGGCCGGCTGCCTCGCCCTCACCGCCGTCGTGGACGGCAGCGCCGTGGTCGTGGTCACCGCCTCGGCGGCGCTGTGCGCGTTCGCCGTGACGCAGGTCGTCGTGACGGCGCGGATCGCGCAGCGGGTGGGGCCGGCCGCGCGGGGTGGCGCGACGGGGCTGCTCAACCAGGCGTGCTTCGTCGGCGGCGCGATGGCGGCGGCGGCCGTCGGCACCCTGTCACGGTCCGTGGACCCGCGGACCGCCCTGGCCGCCGTGGCGGTGCTGCCCCTGGCGGCGGGCGTCCTGGCGCTGACGGACCGGCCGGCGACGGACCGCGTGCCGACGGACCGCGGGGCGACGGACCGCGGGGCGACGGGCCACGGCGGCGGCTCGGCTCGGCTCAGGGGGTGACGAAGGGCGCGTAGGCGTCGCGGACGTCGTCGCGGGTGGGGGTGACGTAGTCGGTGGAGGGCGGCCCGGGGTCCTCGCCGTAGTACTCGTAGAAGATGACGGAGGGGCAGCTGGCGCCCGTGACCTCCACGCGGGTGTCGTGGACGAGCCGCCCGGTGCGCACCTCGTAGACGCGGACCTCGAAGCGCTCGTTGTGGAACGTCACGTTCTTGTAGCCGGACGCGGTGGTGTCCGTCTCGTAGGGGCAGGTCTCGACGGCCGAGCCCCGGTCCTGGTCGCCGACGCAGATCACGATCACGGCGTCCTCGGCGCCGTCGGCCCGCCACGCGTCGGGGAGGTCCCTGCGGTGGTCGGGGTGGCCGAAGTGCAGCGCCGGGTGGGGTCCGCCGCCCGCGTACGGTTCCGCGCCCCGGTAGGGGACGGGGTCGTCGCAGTACGCGGGCTCGGTCCCGGCGACGCTGGGACGCAGCAGGTCGCGGAAGCGCTCGAACTCGATCGCGGTCTCCGCCTCCTCGACGCCCGCCGACGCCTGGGCGGCGAGGTCGTGGCCCGGGTACTGGTCCAGCAGCTGCCGGTACTGGTCGCGTGCCTCCGTCCAGCGCTCGTCCGCGAGCGCCTCGTCCCCGCACGCGACGATCGCGGCGGGCGCGACCGCCGGCACGACGTCGGCGGCGCGCTCCAGCACGTCGTGGTGGGGCGTCCTGCCGGCGAGCCAGTCGGTGATCCGCCGGGTGTGGCAGGCGTCGTCCGTGGGCAGCGCGCCGAGGAACCCGTCCATGACCTCCTCGACCGCGTCCGCCTCCCCGGGCTGCTCGGTCAGGACGGTGGCGAGGTGCTCGAAGCCGGTCGCCAGGGCGTCGAGGTCGCCGGCGGTGGCGGAGTCGAGTTCCTCGGCGGCCTCGGCGAGCACGAGGTCGGCGCGGCGGCCGGGTGCGCCCTCCCACAGGGCGGCGGGGTGGGCCTCGTAGTGCTCCAGCGTCTCCGCGGCCCGCAGGCGGTCGAAGTGCTCCTGCTGTTCGGCGTCCCGGAGCAGTTCGCAGGCGGCGACGCTGTCCTCGGCGCGGTCGACGAGGCCGGGATCGGTCAGCCGGTGGCCGGCCCACAGACCCTCCAGCAGCGACACGGCCCGCTCGCAGTCGCCGTCGCGGTGGGCCTGCTCGGCCCGCCGCTCGATCTCGGCGGCGCCCACGCGGAAGGAGACCAGCGTCAGCGCCACCACGGCCACGGCGCCGACCGCGATGCCGCGCTGCGCCACCGTCCCGGTGCCGGGCGGGGCGGCGGGCTGCTCGGGTAACGGCGCGGCGGGGTGGGGTCCGCGCGCCGTCAGCCGCGCGAGGTACCAGCCGTGGAGGGTCAGGGCCGCCCACCAGACCGGCAGCGTGACGCGTGGCCAGGCGCTGTCCGCGTCCAGGGCCATGGCGCCGACGAGGCCGGCGGTGACGGACACGGTGAGCAGGGCCGTGCCCCAGCGGCGGAGCAGCACGTACCCGACGCTGAGGAGGGAGGCGTTCGCGAGCGCTGCGGCGAGCGGGTCGCGGGGGCGGGTGCGGTGGGCGGGCGACGGCTCGGAGGGGCGGTCCCCGTCCCCGTCCCCGTCCCGGTCGAGGTCGGGGACGGGGTCGGGGCCCGGGTTCGGTGAACGGTCGGGAGCGTCGAACGGCGTGGTCACTGGTTCCCCTCCTCGGTACGGAGCACCGGACGCGCCTCATTGTTCGGCGAGGGGACGGGGAGGGGTCCCCGCCCGGTCGACCGGGGGTGCGGTCGGACCGGGCGGGGACCCCGGCTCACGCGGTGGTGAGGGTAGTGCTGGTGAGAGTTGTGGTGGTGAGTGTGCTGGCGCGGTGTCAGTTCACCTCGTAGAAGCGCACCCAGTCGACCTCGTACACCGCCGGGCGCAGGCCGCCGTCGCCGGTGAAGTTGTCGAGCTGGATGACGAGGTTCCCCAGGGGCATGTCCTGGATGTTCCCGCGGTCCTCGTTCGCGCCGTCGGCGAGCCGGAACCACTCCTCACCGTCGACGTAGCCGACGAGCTCGTCCGGGGTCCACTCGAACGCGAAGTTGTGCCACTCGTTCATGTCCATCGGGCAGTGCTCGACGCGCTCCTTCTCGTCGGTCGGGCTCTGCGGGTAGTGCAGCCAGCCGGAGAGGCAGTCGGCGTCGGGGTCGGAGTACTCGACCCAGTCGTACTCGCCGTTCTCCAGCCGGTTGCCCGCGGTGGGCCAGATCAGGTGGAGCGGGTGGTAGAGGCCGCCCTCGTCGCCGACGTTCCGCGAGCGGGAGCGGATCTCCCACCGGCCGTACTGGGTGTCGAGGTTCTGCCGGATCCAGCCCGTGTCGCCGTTCTCCTCGCCCGTCATGGTGAGGATGCCGTCGCCGACGACGCTGTTCTTGCCGCAGCGGCGGCCGTTGTCGGCGTGGCCCGGCCAGCACTGCGGCGTGCCGCCCTCCTCACCGGAGGGAACGTCCCAGCGCTCGGGGTCGACGGCGCCGGTGTAGTCGAACTCGTCGGAGATCGGGTGGGGGGTGCCCCAGTCGTAGCGCACGGCGGCCTGCGTCGAGTCGTCGGAACCGTCACCGTCGCCGTCACCGTCGCCGGACCCGTCGTCCGAGCCGTCGTCCGAGCCGTCGCCGTGGCTGACGGCCAGGTCCGTGATCACGGTCTCGCCGTAGTTGTCGTCGCTGCACGGCCCGTTCGCGTTCTCGCAGTTGGCCTGGGTGTAGGCGCCGGCCTTGAAGTAGTTCGAGGAGTCCTCGTTCTCGAGGGTCGTCTCCAGCTGGCCGTTGAAGTAGACGTCGATCTCGCCGTCGCTGACCACGTACCGGAACTCGAAGAAGGTGCCGAGCTCGTAGTCGTCGGTGATCAGGTGGTGGTGGCGGGTGTCGCCGTCGGTGATCCAGAGCTCGGAGCCCTCCAGCCGCAGCGCCGTGATGTCGTCATCGCCGCCGTGGATCTGCGCGCCGACGACGTAGGGCCGGTCCCCCTCGGGCACGCTGGTGAACGCCTCCCGCAGCGTCATGGTGTGGGTGCCCTCGGTCGCGGACCACGCGATCTCGTCGCTGCCGTCCTCGACCATCTCGCGCAGCTCGGAGCGCGGGTTGCTGGAGCCGCCGGTGGTGACGCCGTTGATGGGCGCGCGGAAACGGACGCCGTCGCCGGACTCGGTGACGGTGAAGTACTCGTCGTGGGAGTAGCTGGCGAGCTCGGGCTGGAAGATCTCGGTCGGGTCCTCCTCCTCGCCGATGGGGAGCGTGACCTTCCAGTTGCTCAGGTCGAGGACGTCGGCCGGGACCTCCGCCGTGGGCGGCGGGTCGTCGTCGTCCCCGCCACCGTCGTCCCCGTCCCCGTCGCCGCTCCAGACCTCGATCTCGGTCAGGCTGTTCCAGTCGCCCTCGCCCTCGCCCTCGTAGCCGTGGCCCAGGTACCGGATGCGGGACGTCTCGACGGGCTCGAACGCGAACGTCTCCAGCTGCGTCGTGGTGCCGCTGCTCTCGCCGTCGTAGACCGTCTGCCAGCCCGATCCGTCCCACGCCTGGATCTCGAACACGTTCTGGCGCGTGGTGCCCTGGTGGACGGCGAGCCTGACCTCGGTGACGGTCTCGGTCGAGCCGAGGTCCAGTTCGAGCCAGGCGCCGTCGCCCTCGCCCGACCAGCGGGTGCGGAGGTCGCCGTCGACGGCGTTGGCCGCCACGTTCTCGTCGCTGGTGCTGGCCGAGACGCCGTCGGCGTCGGGGGTGAGCTCCACGTCGGCGGCCTGCGCCATCGCCGGCACGGCCAGCAGCCCGGCGCCGGTGGCCAGGGCGGCGGCGGTCGCCAGTGCCGGGCGGCGCCGCCAGGGCGCGGACCGGGTTGAACGGGTGTGCCTCACAGTCCTCTCCTCCTCGTTGGGTTCTCCCTGCTCGGCCCGGCCCCTCGTGGTGTTCGCCGTGGGGGGCGGGGCCTCGGAGCCATGAGGCTCGTCGGCGTGACCGTAGGCGGCGGGCGTCGGGAGGGTTCCCGGCCGAGGGTGGGTGGCCCACCCGGGCCGGGGCCGAGCCCGGGGCCGGGCCCGGGGCCCGGGCCCGCGTCGGAGTACGGCGTCAGCGCGGCGCGCCGGGTGCGGAACGTTCCTGGCCCGGCGTCAGCAGCGCCGTCTCGCCCGGGGCGATGTCCGGGCGCAGGACGACGGCCGAGGTGGGGCGGAAGAGGATGATCTCGCCCCGGGCGAGCCGCGCGGTGTGGTCGGCGGCCTCCGGGCCGAGGAGGCGGCCGACGGACTCGGCGTGCCGCGCGTCCAACGCCAGCAACGCGGCCGGCCGGTGCCAGAACGCGGCGCGCCGGGGCACGGCGGCGGCGACGTGCAGGACGGTGCGCCACGGCCCGACGGCCGCGTTGGGCGGCGGAGGGCGGCGCTGGTCGCTGACGAGCGCCTGCGGCCCGCTGCCCACGCCCGGCGGCGCCGGGGGGTGCGGCGGCCAGGCCGCGGGGTCCTCGCCGAGGACCAGGCGGCCGGCGGCGGCGTGCCGCAGCGGCTGCCACGGCGCGGGGTCCCGGGTCGCGGCGGTGACCACGGCACCGGCGGCGAGCAGGCGCAGCGCGACGAGGCGGCCGAAGAGCGGCTCGCCGAGCACCGCGACCCGGACGCCCTCCGGCCCGGGGGCCGGCAGCGTGACGGGCTGTCCGTCGCGGCCGGTGCCCAGGTGGATGCCGGCGTGGGCGGGCGCGAGGGCGAACGGGGCGTGGGTGTCCTCCTCCCAGGTGGCGCCCGGGACGCTCGCCAGGTCGGGGGTGGTGGGGCGCGGACGCGGTCCGGCGGGGCGCGCCGGGCGTCCGGGGCCGGCGGCGCGCGCGGGCGTCGCCGGGCCGGGCGTGGGTGGGGAGGCGGGTGTGGGGCGGGGGCGGCTGGAGGCGAGGTGGAGGGTCGGGGGCTCCGGGGGCGCGGCGTGCGCGCGCGCCGTCCCCCGCGCCGTCGCCGTCGCCGTGGCCATCGTTGTCGCCGTGGCCGTTGCCGTGGCCGCTCTGGTCGTCATCGTCATCGACCTCCTCTCGGGAGTCGCACACCCAGGCTCGCCAGGCCGGTGGCCTCGTCGAGCGGGCGGGCGGGGTAGGCCAGGGGCAGGGTCGCGAGCAGGCCGGCGGCCTGGTCGACGACGGGCGCGCCGGTGACGCCGGCCGCGCGGAGCCGGTCGCGTTGCGCGGCGGCGTGCTGCGCGAGCGGGCTGACGACCCGGACGGCCGTCTGGACGCGGAGGTCGGGCCCGTCGGCCGTGAGGGTCGCCGCGACGACCACGCGGTCGGCGGCGCAGTCGGCCAGGCCCGACAGCAGGCGGTGCCAGTCGCGTTGGCTGCTCACCCGCACCGAGAGGGTGGAGTGGGTGGCCGTGCCGCTCGCCCAGATCCACGGCAGGCTGCGGCCCTGGGTGTCGGGGTCGCCCAGCTGCCGCAGCAGTTCGCGCGCCGCGGGCGCGCCCAGCGGCGTCGTCTCGGCGCCGTGCGCGGCGAGCCGGGCGCGCAGCCGGGCGGCGCAGGCCGCTGCCGCCGCCCTGGCCCCGTCCTCGCCGCCGCCGCGGCGGGCCGCCGCCTCGGGCGCGTCGAGCGGCTCGTGGCGCACCACCAGCCACGACCGCACCGCCACGGGGCGCCCGCCACGGTCCAACTGCCGGTAGGCGACCGTCGGCTGGAAGCGGTGGTGGAGGTCCCAGGACGGCACGGCGAACTGCTCCACCACCAGCTGGGCCGCCGCCGGCCTGGCCGGGTCCTCCGCCAGCCAGCGGGCGACGATGCCCGCGGGCAGGTCGGGGAGGACGCCGCCGGGCAGCGCGGCGACGGTCGCGTGGCCACGCCCGTCGGAGACCACGCCCAGGCCGGCCGGACCGGGGACGTTCCGGTCGGCGACCTCCGTCACGGTCAGGGCGGGCAGCAGCGTCTGCGCCACGCCCAGGGCGGCGGCCGGGCGGACGCCCTGCGGGGGCGTGACGGCGAGCCGGCCACGCCGCAGCCGGGCCAGCAGCCGCCGGTCCGCCCACTCGCCGCGGCGGCGCAGCAGCGCGCCGACCACGACCACGACGCCCGCGCCGGCCAGGGCGTAGCCGAGGACGCCGCGCAGCGCCAGGCCGCCGGCGACGGCGAGGCCGACGCCGGCCTCGACCGCCACCAGCCGGCCGGCGCCGAACCCGGCCGCCCACCTCCGCGCGCCGCGCCGCAGCGCGCCGCGCCTCCGCGACGCGTCCGGCCGCGGCGTCGTTCCTGGTGCCGTGCCCTGCTCCGCGTCTGGCGCCGCGTCTGGCGTCCGGCGCGCTGGCGTGTCTGACGTGGTGTCCGGCGTCGTGCCGCCTGTCAGGTTCAGCGTCGCGTCCGCCGGGGTGTTCCTCGTCGACCTCGTCGACCTCGTCGACCTCGTGGTCCTGGTGGTTCTCGTGGTCCTCGTCGTCGTGTTCACGGGCTCCCGCCCCCTTTCCCGGTCCTTCTCTCGGTCTCCTGGTTCCGCTGCTCGTGCCGCTGCCGCCGCCGCTACCGCTCGTCGTTCTCCCGCTCGCCGTCCGAGGTGGTGCCGCGCTGCTCCTGTGCCGCGGCCTCCGGGTCCAGCACGGGGCCGCTCGGCAGCAGCCCGACGTACGCGCTGGGCATGGCCGGCGCCCGCGCCGGGTCGTAGCCGAGGCGTTCGAGCGCGTCGGAGGAGGCGAACGGGTAGGCCACCCCGCCGTCGGTGACCAGGGTGTACGTGCCCACGGTCCCGGCGGAGGCGGTGGAACGGACCACGGCACCCGCGCCGGCCGGCAGGTAGATCCGGTCCAGCAGGCCCAGCCGCTGCCCGTCGACCGCCTCGACCGCGGTGACGTCCTCCGGCTCGGGCATCGTCGTCGGCAGGTGGACGGTGGCCCGCCAGGGCGTGTCGCCGGGCTGGCCGCCCGGCGGGGTGCTGACGCACACCGGCTGGTCGCGTTCGAGGTCGTCGGCGACCGGCACCGAGCGGGGCCACGCGGGGTCGCCGACGGTCTCGGTCACGCGCGGCGCCTCGGCGGCGTCGGCGGCGCTGATCGCGTGGTCGGCCCCGGCCTCGGCCGCCAGCAGCGTGTGGACGAGCTCGGAGACCGCGGCCAGCCCGTCGGGGCGCACCACGAAGTGCTGGGTGGCGGCGCCCGCTCCCGCCGTGTGGGCGAGGTCGCCCACGGCCGCGTCGAACGGCAGCTCGACGGCCGGCTCCTCGCCGGCGTCGGTCCCCGCGCCCGCGCCCGCGTCGGGAGTGCTCAGGCGCGGGCCCTCGGGAACGGTGGCCACGACGTCCGCCGGCAGCCGCACCGGCTGCTGGGGCAGGCCCAGCAGGTCCCTGACGGACGGTTCGAGCGCGTGGCGCCGGCCCTCGGCCAGCAGCCACAGCCGCTCGTCCTCCGTCGCCACCAGCAGCGTCGCCCCGTCCTCCGGCTCGACCCGGCCGCCCGGCCCTCCGGGCACGCCCGGCACGCCGACGTACAGGGCGGTCCGCAGCGGGTCGCCGCCGGTCTCGGAGGGGGTCGCGCACAGCGTCCAGTCACCGGTCAGCAGGTCGTCGGCGTCGGGGAGCGCGTCGGGGGCGCCGGGGATGCCGACCGGGAGGCCGCGGGGCGCCTCGTCGATCGTCGCCTGCCGCACCTCGGTGAGCTGTCCGCCGCCGACGAGCAGGGCGGAGGCGATGTTGAGCGCGGGGTGCGCCACCCCGTCCTGGACGACGTACGGGTCGCCGCCCGCGCCGACCACGACGGCGCCGCTGCCGGGCAGGGCGGGGCCGCGCCCGCCGCCGAGCCAGCCCGCGATCCCGAAGCCGGCCATGATGAGGACGCCGATCGCGACGCCCGCGCCCAGCGCGCGGTTGAGGCGGCGGCGCGGGTCGAGGCGGGCCTCGTCGGCGCCCCGGAAGAGGCTGGTGATCATGCGGCGGTTGGCGTAGCCGTACGCCTCCGCCTGCTCGCGTGTCGTCGCCATGGCTATCGGCTCCCGCTCCGGTCGTGGTGGGGGGTGGGGTGGCCGCCGCCGGGGTCGCCGGTGCCGTCGCCGCCGAGCCAGGCGAGGCGGGTCCCGGGCGAGGGCGGCGGCTCCGTCCGGGTGCCGGCGGTGTCGGCGGTGTCGGCGGTGTCGCCGGGCCCACCGGGCCCGTTGGCGGACGGTGCCGCGGCGGGTGGCCGGCGCCAGCCGCGCCGGGCGGCCCGGCGGACCCCGGGGGCGGCGAGCAGCCCGAGCACGACGGCCAGCAGCAGGCCGCCGCTCCAGGCCACGGCGGTGGTGGCGGCCCGGCTGAGCAGCGGTTCCTCGCGCGGGATGGCCTGCACCTCGACGGCCCCGCCGGGAACGCCCCCGGCCTCGGCCTCGGCCTCGCCCCCGTCCTCGGCCCCTGCCCCGGCGTCGCCCGAGCCCGCCGGCTCGTCGAGGTGGGTGAGCGCGCCGAAGGGGTCGACGAGTCCGTGTCCCGTCCGCTCGTTGACCGCGCCGCCGAGGAGCGTGGCGGACTCGGTCAGCCGCCGCGCGACCTGTTCCGCCGTCAGCTCCGGCAGGAGCGAGCGGACCAGCGCGGCGGCCCCCGCCACCTGGGCGGCGGCGGCGCTGGTGCCCGAGGCGTACCGGTACCCGCTGCCGCCGGGCGCGGGCGCCACCAGGTCGTCGCCGAAGGCGGCGAGGTCCACCCACGGGCCGGCGTTGGAGGAGTCCAACGGCCTGCCCCGCGCGTCGACCGCGCCGACCGCGAGGACCCCGTCGTACGCGGCCGGGTACATCAGGCCGCCGGTGACGTTCCGGTTGCCCTCGTTGCCGGCCGCCGCGACGACGACCACGTCCGCCGCGACGGCCGCCGCGATCGCCTCCCGCACCGCGTCGTCGTCGCGCGGCACGGCCAGCGAGAGGTTGATGACGTCGGCCTCTCCCGAGGCGACCGCGTCGTCGATCGCCGCCGCCAGCGTGTCGGGCGTGACCCGCGCGACGTCGTCGACGAGGCGGACGGGGTACACCCGGGCGTCGGGGGCGACGCCCGTCATCCGGTCCCCCTCGGCGCGGCGGGCGGCGACGAGACCGGCGACCGCGGTGCCGTGCCCCACACAGTCCCGCTGCCGTTCGGGGGTCGCGTGGTCGAAGCCACGCTCGTAGGGCACCACCGTGTACTCGCTGCCCCGCCCGACGTTCTCGGCCAGGTCGGGGTGGCGGTCGTCCACGCCGGAGTCGATGACCGCGACGGTGACGTCCGCGCCGGTGGACAGGTCCCACGCCTGGCGCAGGGCGAGCTGCTCGATCAGCGGGTGCGGCCCGGTGCCCTCGGGCAGCTCCTCGCCGACCACGCGCGTGCGGCACGGCTCGGAGGCGGCGGCGGACGGCGAGGCGGCCCCGGCCAGCGCGACGCCGCCCGCGAGCAGCGCGGCGGCGAGCAGGGACCGGAGGGCCCTGTGGGAGCGCCGCGTGGCGTTGGTGGTCATCGCGCTCACGCCCTCAGGTTCAACAGGGCGCCGTAGACCTCCCACACCGCCAGGACGAGGGGGACCACCGCCAGCAGCAGCGTCGTCTCCAGCACGTCCATCGCCCGCGCCAGGCGCGGGTTGAGGCGGTGGCGGCGGGCGGCGACGGCCACGGTGCCGGCGACCAGGGCGACCGTCAGGGTGACGGGCAGCGTCAGGCCCAGCAGCGGCACCGCCTGCGACGCCCGGTCCAGCACGGTGACGACCGCCGCCCCGCCGGCCGCGACCAGCGCGGTCACCACGGCCGTGACCGTCTGCGTCGTCTCGCGGAACAGGCGGGCCCGCAGCAGCGTCAGCAGCGTCAGGACGCCGGCCAGCGTCGAGGCCCACAGCTCGGTCGAGGCCAGGAGCAGCACCGTCGCGACGGCGGCGACGGCGTGGCTGCCCAGCAGCAGGCCGCCCAGCAGGCGGCGCGCGGCGGCGACCCTGGCCGTCAGCCGCTCGTGGGCGAGCTGGCTGGGCAGCCGCTCCAGGTCCTCGGATGTGGCGGCCACCTGGGGGGCGGGCAGGCGGGCCAAGCGGAGCGCGAGCGTCGGCCACAGCGTCGTCAACGCGAGCGCGAGCGGCGCCGCGACCGACGCCGCCTCGGTCGGGCTGACGTCCCGCCAGACCGTGCACAGCAGCGCCCCGACGGCGCCGAGCACGGCGGCGACGACCAGCGCGGCGAACACCCCGTCCCCGCCGCCGACCAGCACGGGACCCAGCCCGCCGATGACGGCGACCACGGCGCAGACCAGCAGCAGGTGCGCGGCGCCGGGCCCGTCGCCCTCGACGCCGAGCAGCCGGACCACCCCGACCGAGGCGGGCAGGGCGGCCAGCGCGCCGGCGAACGTCCCCGCGTGGGCGTCGCCGAAGCCGCGCGCCATGAGCACCCCGGCCCACAGCACCAGCACGGCCGTGGCCAGGCCCAGCCAGCCGGGCAGCGTGCCCGGGGCGAGGGCGAGCGTGGCGGTGCCGGCGAGGAGCGCGATGGTCGCGAGGGCGGCGGCGCCGTAGCGGGTGGCCGTGGCGGACCAGGCGTGGCGGACGCCGTGTTCGGCGATGACCTCGACGACGTCGTCGTAGACCGGTGGCGTGGCGTCGTCCGAGCCGTGGCCGAGGAAGAGCAGGTCGCCCTCGGCGACGCCCTGGTCGGCGAGGGAGCCGGCCGCCTCCAGCCGGATGCCGTCGGCGCGGCGCAGGACCCAGGCGCCGTGGCGGGTTCCGCCGTCGGGCCCCGGGTCCTCGCCGGCCTGGCGCAGCAGGGTCGGCAGCAGGGTCGCGAGGGGGACGGCGGCCGGCACGGCCAGGTCGACGCGGCCCCTGGGGCCCGCGACGCCGACGCGGACGAACGCGGCGGCGGCGCCGGTGGGCGCGGGCGCGGGGCGGGACGCGGGGTCGGGGGTCGGGCTGGGGGTCGGGGAAGGGCTCGGGGAGGCGGTTGCCTGGTGGGTGAGGATCGCGCTCATGGTCATCGGTCCCTGCGTGGTCCGTTGGGTGTCTCAGGCGTCTGGGATGTCCTGGGTGCGGCGGGCGTCGCGGCGGTCCTCGTCGGCGCGGAGTCCTCGCGCACGAGCTGGAGCGGCACGTTGCCGAGCCTGCGGTGGAGCAGCAGCCCGCGACCCCGGGCGCGCTGCGCGGGCTTGACGCCCCAGATGGGCAGCTCGTCCTTGGGAATGCTGAGCAGCACGGCCGGGAAGTTCAGCTCCTTCATCCGCCCCAGCACCGGCTCCAGCACGGCGCGGCCGGCGCCGCCCGCCTGGCGGGTGACGAGGAGGTGCAGGCCCATCGCCCGCGCGTGCGGGAGGAAGTCGAGCAGCGGGGCGAGGGGGTTGCCGCGGGAGGTGGCGACGAGGTCGTAGTCGTCGACGAGGAGGTAGATCTCGGGGCCGGTCCACCAGGAGCGGTCCCGCAGCTGCTCGGGCGTGATGTCCGGCCCCGGCACCCGTTTCCGCAGCCCCTCGGCCAGGCCGCCGACGACCTCCAGCGAACGCTCGTGGGTGGTCGAGTACCCCAGCAGGTGCGGCCCGTCGAACTCGCGCAGCATCGTCATCCGGTGGTCGAGGATGACGAGCCTGGCCTGCTCGGGCGTGTGCCGCTGGACGACCTGGCGGGCGACGGCGC
The DNA here is from genome assembly GCF_052245655.1 of Streptomyces sp. 4N509B. Classification (NCBI taxonomy): domain Bacteria; kingdom Bacillati; phylum Actinomycetota; class Actinomycetes; order Kitasatosporales; family Streptomycetaceae; genus Streptomyces; species Streptomyces sp. 4N509B. The sequence goes on along the minus strand of NZ_JBQQBZ010000023.1, from coordinate 94,203 downwards.
GCAGCAGGCCGGTCTTGCCGGTCTCGCTGTCGCCGACGACGATCAGGCCGGCGTCCTCGCCGGGGGTGAGCACGACGGGTTCCAGCCGGTTGCCCTCCAGGCCGATCGTGACGCCGGACCGCCCGGCGCCCTCCTGCCGCCCGGTGCCGTCCTGCTGTTCTGCGAGCCCCTGCCGCTCGGCGAGCCCTTGCCGCTCGGCGAGGGACGCCGGCAGGTCGGCCAGGCCGAAGGTGGTGGGCAGCAGCCGCACCCTCGGCGCGCGGGGCCCCGTCCACGCCTCGTCGACGCGTCGCACCAGGTCGGCCACGCCGGCGGCGAGCCCGTCGGCGGAGCGGACGCCGTCGACGCGCGCGACCGCCACCAGGAAGTGCAGCTTCTCGGCGGTGAGGCCGCGTCCCGGCCGGTTGGCGGGGACGTCCCGCTGCGCCTTGCGGTCGACCTCGGAGTCGAGGGCGTCGCCGAGCTTCAGCTCGATCTTCGTGCCCAGCAGGTCGCGCAGCCCCATGCGCATGTCCATCCAGCGGCTGCCGGTGACGACCAGGTGGATGCCGTAGGTCAGCATCCGCCCGGCCACGGCCATCAGCACCTCCTCCAGCTCGGGGTAGCTCTGACGCAGCGCCAGCCAGCCGTCGACGACGAGGAAGACGTCGGCGAAGCGGTCGGCCCGGCCGTCGCGGCCCTCGACGGGGGCGGCGCGGTGGGCGGCCATCGACTCCAGGCCCAGCTCGCGGAAGCGGCGTTCGCGGGTCTGGAGCATCTCCAGCACCTCGGCGACGGTGCGGTTGACCAGCTCGGTGTCGGTGCGTCCCGCGACGCCGCCGACGTGCGGCAGGCCGGCGAGCGCGAAGAGCGTGCCGGAGAAGTCCAGGCAGTAGAAGCGCACCTCCTCCGGGGTGTGGCGCAGCGCGAGGGAGGCGATGAGCGCCCGCACGGCGGTGGACTTGCCGCTCAACGGCCCGCCGACGACCGCGACGTGCCCGCCGGCCCCCGAGAGGTCCACCTCCAGCGGGTCGCGGCGCTGGTGGTAGGGCCGGTCGACGACGCCGAGGCGGGCCGTCAGGGGCGGGCGGGACGGGTCGGTGCCGAAGCCGCGGCCCTCGCGGACGGCGAGGTCCCCGTGGAGCGCGTCGAGCGGCTCGGGCTCGTCCAGCGGCGGCAGCCACACCTGGTGGGCGCGCGGCGCCTGGCCCGTCATGCGCTCGACCATGACGCTCAGCACGGTGGTGCCGAGCTCCTCGCCCTCCGCGAACTCGTCGGCGGCCGGCGCCGGCTCGGGCGCCGGCTCGGGCTCGGCGGCGCGGCGCTCGTCCTCGGGCACCGGCAGGTAGCCGGCGGGGAAGGGGCGCACGTCCAGGGCGCCGCCGAGCGCCGGGCCGCCGCCCTCCTCGCCGGTGCGGTAGGGGCCGGAGACGTAGGCGGCGCGGAAGCGTTTCAGCGTCGCCGTGTCGGTGCGCAGGTAGCCGTGGCCGGGGGCGTTGGGCAGGTGGTGGGCGTCGGGGACGCCGAGGGCGGTGCGGCTCTCGGACTCCGAGAAGGTGCGCAGGCCGATCCGGTACGACAGGTGGGCCTCCAGCCCTCGCAGCCGGCCCTCGTCGAGGCGTTGCGAGGCCAGCAGCAGGTGCAGGCCGAGGGAGCGGCCCAGCCGCCCGATCTGGGCGAACAGCTCGGCGAAGTCCGGCTTCTGCGTCAGCAGCTCGGAGAACTCGTCGACGACGATGAACAGGCTCGGCAACGGCGGCAGCTGTGCCCCGCGCTGCCGGGCGCGGTCGTAGTCCCGGATCGACACGAGGTTCCCGGCGTCGCGCAGCACCTCCTGCCGGCGGTTCATCTCGCCGGCCAGCGCCTCCCGCATCCGGTCGACCATCGTCAGGTCGTCCTCCAGGTTGGTGATGACGGCGGCCACGTGCGGCAGGTCCGCCATGCCGGCGAAGGTGGCGCCGCCCTTGAAGTCGACGAGGACGAAGGTGAGGTGCTCGGAGGGGTGCGTGGCCGCCATCCCGAGGACGAGGGTGCGCAGCAGCTCCGACTTGCCGGAGCCCGTCGCGCCGACGAGGAGGCCGTGCGGGCCCATGCCGTTCTGCGCCGACTCCTTGATGTCCAGCTCCAGCAGCCCGCCGTCGGCGGCGACGCCGAGCGGCACGCGGAGGCGGTCGCGCATCGGGCGGTGCCGCCAGAGCGTCGGGAGGTTCAGCTCGCCGGGGTCGGCGATGCCGAGGAGGGCGGGGAGGGTGTTCGCGACGGTGGTGAGGTCCTCGCCGCCGGCGTCGGCGGCGGGGGTGAGGGTGTCGACGCGGAAACGGGCGAGGCGGCGGGCGAGGGCCTCCGCCTCGGGGGCGGTGAGCGCGTCGGCGTGCCCGAGCGCGTCGCGGGTCTCCCCCACCAGCGCCGTCAGCGTCGCCGCGCCCGCGCCCGCTCCCGTTCCGAGGGCTGTTCCCGGGCCCGCTCCTGGGCCCGCTCCTGGGCCTGTCGCCGTGCCCGCTGCGTCGGCGGGCCCGACCTCCAGGCAGACGCCGTGGGCCTCCGCCAGCGGCCCGGCGGCCCGGCCCCCCACCTCCAGCACCGTGACGGCCTGGAGGCCGCCGGGGTCGAGCAGCGCCTCCGTCCCGGTGACCAGTCCGCCGTCGAGCACGAGGAGGAGGTGCGGAAGCTCGGGGTCGGGCGCGGCGGTGCGGCTGAAGCGGCTGCGGCGCGTCAGTTCGGCGCCGAGCCACTCCTCCAGCAGCGCCAGGCTCGGGTGGACCATCCGGACCGGGCCGGCGTGGTCGACCTCCTGCGGGTGGTGCGCGTGCGGCAGCCACTTCACCCAGGCCCAGTCCGGGGCCTCCGGCTCGGCGGTGCAGACCAGGACCCGCAGCTCGCGGGGCGAGTGGAACGTGACCGCGTGCGCCACGACCGCGCGGGCCAGCGCACGGGCGGCGCCGAGCCCGGCGGCGGCGCGGGTGCCGCGCCGGGCACCGCCGTGGAAGCCGCCGTGGAAGCCGCCGCCCGGCCCGTCGTGGTCGGCCGGCACGATCGACAGGGCCGCGAAGCGCCGCAGCGCCACCTGCAACGGCAGCCCCCGCACCACGGCGTGCGTGTCGACGAAGCGCCGCAACGCCACCGCGCTCAGCGGGTCGAGGTCCTCCACGGGCGCGGTCTCCGCCGCCACCAGCGGCGTCGCCAGGTACCGCGGGCCGGTGCCGACCCGCACCACCCCGAAGTCCCGGTCCGTGCCGCGCCGCTCCCACATGCGGCGGCTCTCGGCCACGGCCCACAGCGCCTGCGGCGCGGGCGCGTTCCACTCCAGCGCCTCCCGCTGCGCGGCGGCGGTGCGCCGCACCTCGGCGCGGGTCTGGTCGAGGTACCGCAGGTACTCGCGCCGGTCGTTCCGCGCGGCGCCGCGCGTGCGGGCGCGGTGCCAGACGAGGGCGCCGACGACCATGGCGAGGCAGGAGACGAGGAACATCGCGCCGATGACGTAGCCGATGGGGCCCCGGCCCATGGTGAGCATGTAGAGGACGGACCCGAGCCCGCTGAGCGCGGGCAGGGCCATCATCCAGGCCTGGTTCTCCTCCGGCTGCGGCAGCTGCGGCGGCGCCTGTACGACGAGCTCCTGCTCGGGCACGACGGGCGCCGCCGCGCGCGGTGGGCGGCGGAAGAGGGTGGTGGTGGGGGTGGTCATCTCTCAGCTCCTCTTCGCTACCTGACGCTCCGCACGCCATCGTCGAAACCCGTGTTGAACGCGTTCGCGACCTCACCCATGCCGTCCGCGCCGGCGGCGAGGTTGGTGAACCACTGGACCCGTTCCGTAGGAAGCTCCGACTGTCCGCGGAGGGCTTCGGAATCGGCGTGGGTCTCCGCGCTGAAGTTGCTGTAGCCCGCGTCGACCGCCGCCTGGGTCACGGTGTACATCCCGGCGGCCTGCCTGGTGGCCGCGAAGTCGGCGAACTGCTCGCCGAACTCGTTCTGGAAGTGGTCCTTCGCCCATCCGCTCACCGTCCCGGTGGCGGCTCCGACGACCGGGAACGCGGCCCCGGCCGCCGTGGCGGCGTAGTTGGCGTAGGTGGCCGTGTCGGTGATGCCCTGGGAGAGAGCGAGTTCGTCCCTCCCCTGAACGGCGGCCACCACGCCCTGGATCTCCCCCGCGCCACGAATGGCGTTCATGTTCGCGTAGTCGCCGCCCCCCTGGCCGAACGGGTTGTTCTGGAAGGTTTCCAGGGTGGTTTCGCGCTGCCACTCGGCGACGTCCCCGAAGAACTGGCTCCGCGTGGCCTCGTCGTTGTGCATCATCTCGAAGAGCTTCTGGCGGTCCTCGTCACCGATGGTGAAGCCCCACTGAGGGCCGCCCGTGGGAACGGGAACGTGGGGGTCCCAAAGCTTCGATTCGCCGCCTCCGCCCATCGCTATCAGGTCCATGTGCGCGATGGCGGTGTTGCCGATGGCCTGCCGCAGGTGGCTGCCGTCGACCCCGGCGAGCTCGGCGTGGGCGATCGCCTCGTCGCCGTAGCGGGCCGCGTCCGTCAGCACGTGGAAGCCGGCGTCGACGTAGGGCTTCGCCTCCGGACTGGCGGGATCCATCCCGTCGGGAATGACGGCACCGCTCTCGATCAGCGCGGCGGCGCCCCGGCCTCCCGTGATCAGGAGGTCACCGCGGAACGCCTCCTCGTTGAGCAGCTCGGCGGAGGCTCCGCTGTTCAACGCGGCGGCCTGGAGCATGCCACTGCCCGCGTCGTTCAGGGAGAGGCCGGGGTAGTGCGCGAGATTCGACTGTTGGAGGCCGGTCGCGGCATAGGCCAGGCTCTTGGAGAAGTCGTCACTGCTGGCCACGGTCGCGTGGGACATGACGTTCCCGAAACCGGTGAACCGCTCGACCTCGTCTCGCAGGCCGGGCGTCCCCACCTGGACGAGGTCGCTGCTCCGATAGTCCTGGACGAAGTGGCGAATGGACTCGGGTACGGCCGATCCGTTCGGATTCATGCCGCCGATCTCCGGGTTCATCAGCATCTGGATGCCGTTGGCGACGTTCGTCTTCGCGAGGTCGTGGGTGTCGTCCAGCTGTCCCAGCTTCCCGAGCGACTCCGGGGTGAGGCGGTCGTAGAAGTTCCACAGGAATGCGTTGTCCCGCGGATCCAGTTGTCCCCTGGGATTTCCGAACCGATCCGTGGGCTCGCTGTGGATCTCCCGCCTGATGGACTCCAGATACCCGGTGTACATGTCGAGATCGGCCGGGGTGGCGTTTCCGTCCCGTAGTGCGGCGTTGATCTGCTCGGCGGCGAAGTCCGCCATCTGGGGATTGACGAAGTTCTTCAGCGGCCCCTCGGAGACGTCGAACCCCATGTTGTTCAGGCCGGTCGCCAGGTCCATCAGGTCACGCCGATACCGGGCGATCAGGTTGTCCATGTCGTCGCCGGTCAGGCGGGCGTCGTCCCCGGCCTGGCTCAGGTACGTCTCGCGGATCATCGCGGGAAGTTCGGTCGGGAGGGTGAGCTCGCCGCTCGGCAGCCGACCGAAGGTCACCGAGCGGCCGTTGTACTGAACGGTCGGCGGCGGGGACATCGCGGAGTTGCCGTACTGCGCGTTGAGGCTGTCCCGCAGAGAGGTCCAGTAGCTCCATTCCGCCTGCGCCTCCCCCTCGTAGCCCGTGATGCGGCTCTCCAGCCCGGCCGGGCCGCCGACCTTCGCGTCGACCAGGGTCACCGTCCGGTCCGCGATCTGCATGGCGCGGAAGTTGCTCTCGACCGCCCGGTCGAGCTGCGGGTCGCGCAGCTGCACGTTCGTCAGGTCGAACCGGTCGGCCGCGTCGGCCATCGGGGTTCCGTTGTGTGCCCCGGCGCCCTGCGCGATCTCGTCGGCGCGTACCGCGAGGTCCTTGACGCCGCGCGCCTCCCGCGCCGCTTCCAGGAGCGCGTCACCGGCGCGGCCCATGGCGCCGACGTCGACCTCGCTCGTGAACCGCGTCCGGATGGCCCAGGGGTCCTTGCCGGCGCGGGCGGCGACCTCCGCCGGTGAGAACTCGAAGCTCGCGTCCACTGTCTGCACTCCCCTCGACTCACAGGCCGTTCGCGACGGCCTGGTCGGGCTGGACGGACGGCGGGGCGGACGGCGGGGCGGACGCCGCGCCGAGCGTCTGCGCGGCGGCGGCGTCCATCTCCTCGCCGTAATCGGCGACCTGGGTGTCCGCGGCGGCCATGTTGTGCCGGCCCTCGGCCGCGTGGGCGGCGCCCCGGGCGTTGGTGTCCCGCGTCGTCGTGAGCGCGGTGACGAACGCGTCGGCGCCGCCGTAGTCGGAGGCGTTGACCTGGACCCGGTTCAGCAGGTCGCGGGTGGTCTCCGCCGCCTGGGCGGTGGCCTCGTTGCCCCGGGCGCCCTCGCGGAAGCCTTCGGGCAGGTACCACAGGCCGTCTGCGGACATCGTCGTTCTCCTCTCTGGTCTCGGTGGAGGGGCTACTCGCCGAGGACGCCCCTGGCGGCGTGGGCCGGGGCCCAGACCTCGGGGTCCTCGGTCAGCTCGGTGGTCCGGCCGACGCGGCCGACCCCCGTCGGGCGTCCCTGGCCGCCCCGGGCCGTGGCCGCCGCCGCGCCCGTGGCCGGCGGGGGCAGGAACGGGCGCCCGCCCTGGGCCGCCTCGCGCATCGCGAGGTGGCGCGCGACGCCCGCCCGCTGGCTCATGGTGCGTTGGGCCTGCGCCGTCACCTGGCCGCGGACCGGTCCTGCCTGGGCGATGCTCGGCGGGAGCATCCCGCCGTACATGCCGGCCATCCCGCCGCCAGCGCCGGCACCGCCGGCACCGACCGCGCCGGCCGTCGGCGCGGCGCCGCCGGCGACCAGGCCCAGACCGCTGGGCGAGGCGATGGTGCCGGGGCCGTTGCCGAGCCCCGACAGCCGGGCGGAGTACTCGGTGACCTCGCCGAACGGCTGGCCCGTCACGGGGTCGATCCACCGCCCGTAGGCCGGGTCGAACTCCCGGCCGGTCGCCGGGTCGACCAGGTAGCCGGTGGTGGGGCTCTGGACCCAGCCGGCGAAGTCGCCCTGCTCGGGCCCCATGACCCGCGAGTGCGGGTAGGTGCCCGCGCCGACGGCCGACCCGTTGGCGGCCTGGTGGTCGGCGGCGCCCGCCGCCGCTCCCGCGCCTCCCGCCGCACCGGCGGCGGCAGCGGCGCCACCGGCCGACGCGGCCGACGCGGCCGAGGCCGCCGACGCCGCCGAGGGCCCAGCGGCGGCCGGCACCGCGCTCGCACCGCCCCCGCCGCCCCCCTCCGGCGGCGCGGGCGCCTCGCCGCCGATGATCCGGCCGTACTCCTCGCCCAGCGCCTGGACCTCCTGCCGCGCCAGGCCGAGCAGCCGCAGCATCTCCTGCTCCGCCCGCGCCCGCGCCTCGGGCGTGGCCGACGGTCCGGTGAGCCCGTACCGCTCGAACATCGCGAACTGCTGCGCCAGCTCGAACGCGCGCTCGACGGCCTGCGCCGTGCGGTCACCCGCGCGCGTCAGCTGGTCGGAGATCTGCTGCGCGACGCCCGCGGCCCCGGCCGCCCAGCCGCTGGTCGCGGTCAGGCGGTCGGCCAGCTCCACCAGGCCCATGCCCTGCTGGCTCGCCGCCTGCTGCGCCGTGCTGGCCAGGGCGCCCTGCTCCTGCCCGGCGGCGCTGGCCATGCCGAGCCAGGCCCCGGCCGCCGCGCGGATGCTGTACTCCTGGGTGTCGGTGATCATCTTGATCGTCGCCGCGAACTCGGCCTCGATGCTCATGGCTCACGCTCCCCCGCTCCGGTCGGACAGCAGGTCGGTCAGCGCCATCGCGGCCTTCCGGCTCCGGTCCGGCTCGGCCTGCACGGCCATCAGCGCGCCCTGGGCCTCGGCGTCGGTCTGCTCGCCGATCCCGGCCGCCGTCCTCGCGGACCGTTCGATGTCCTGAACGGTCCGCCCGGCCCCCTCCACCGCGCTGAACATGGCCAGCGTGGCGGCGCTCAGCGCCTGGGCCGCCCGCGCCGCGTTCGGCACGCCGCCGAACATGGCGGCGTCGGAGGAGATCTGGGACAGCTTCTCCTTCAACGAGGCCAGCCCGTCCCGGTCGGCCGCGCCGGCCTCGGCCTCGCGCACCCCGGTGATGTTGATCGGGATCAGGTCCATCGTGGTGTCCCCGTCCCGCTCAGCGTCCGCCGCCGGCGGCGGCGCGCACCATCGCGGCGCCGCCCTCGTTGCCGATGCTCTGGACGTTGCGCATCGCGGTGTTCTGCGCGGTGACGCTCTCGTCGTAGCCGGTGGCCTGGCGGCGGAAGATCTCGTCCCGCTCGGTGAGGACGTTGCCGATCTGGACGTCGACCTGGCCGGCGTTGATCAGGCCCGTCAGCTGGAGGCGGACGTTGTCCCAGATCTGGATGTACTGGTCCTGCTGGCTGACCGTCTGGGACTGGATCGAGTCGAGTTCCGAGTTCCTGAAGTGGATGAGCCCGTTGAACGTCATGGTGGTCTCCCCTCGTGTGGCGTGGTCGGCGGTGTGTCCGTGGCGTGGCGTGGCCTGGCGTGGCGGGTGCCGCGCCGGGCCGGTGTGGGCCGGTCCGTCAGACCTGCGCGGCGATGGACAGGTCGGAGGACGTGTTCGGCACGGCGACGTTGCCGAGCGCGCCGAACGCGGCCTCGTCGGTCTCGCGACCGGTGTTGGCGGTGAGCCCCAGGTCCATGGAGAGGCCGTCCAGGGCGTCGGCCAGGGCCTGGCCGGCGCGCCCGAGTCCCTCGTAGGTCTCCATGGCGGTGGCGGTGCCCGAGCCGTTGTAGGCGGCGCCGACGTTGCCGGCGTGCCCGCCGATGCCCGTCGCGACCTGGCCCATCTCGACGTACGCCTGGGCGATGATGCCCTTGACGCGGTCGACTTCCTCGGGTGAGAGCTTGATCTCCTCCATCGCCCTACCTCCGTACGCGTGGCTGTGTGGTGTCGGTGCCGTGTCGGGCGTTCCCGACCTGGCACGAGCCATGGAACAGGGGGTGGGGTGGGAGGGTTCCCGGCCGAGCGGCGCGGGGGGCGGCGCGCGCGGGTTCGGCGCGGAGGTTCGGGCGACAAACGGCGAGGCTGTGACGCGGTGACGCGGCCTCGGGCCGCTCGACCGTCGGGTCGGAGGAACCTCAGGGGTCGCGCCGGCGGTCGAGCCTCAGCGGTCGCGCAGCAGGCCCTCGGTGTAGGTGGCCAGGCGCGCGGCGTCGTCCGGGTCGAGGGTTCTGAGCGACAGGTCCAGGCGGCTGCCCCGGTCGACGGCGGTGAGCGGCTCCGGCGGAGGGTGGTCGATCCAGTCGACGATCGGGCGGACCGCCTCGGCCACGGGTCGGGCGAAGAGCCTCGCGAGCAGCCTGATCGATCCCCTGATCAGGGGACTGCTGTGGGCGTCGGCGCCGCTGCGGGTGAAGCCCGGGTGGTAGAGCACGTAGCGGGCCCGGGTGGATGCCCGGCCGGCGAAGGCGACGCCGAGGAGGTCGTTGGCCCGGCCCGCCTGGAGCTGGGCCCGCACCTGGCCGTAGCGGCGGGTCAGTTGGGGGTCGTCCCAGTGAATCCGGCCCGCGGTCGTGCCGACGCCCGCGACGTTGACGACGACGGGGGCGGGGGCGGCGTCGAGCAGGGGGACGAGGCGGTGGCTGAGCAGGTATCGGCTCAGGTAGTAGAGGGCGAAGGTGTGCTCCAGCCCGTCCACGGTCTCCTGTCGCCTCGGGCGCACCCGGTTGGCGAACAGCGCCAGCGCGTCGATCGCCTCGTGCCGCTCGGCGATGGCCGCGACGACCCGTTCGACCTCGGCGATGGAGGACAGGTCCGCCCGAACGAAGCGCAGCCTGGGGTTGTCGACCTCGGCCAGCAACGCCTTCCCCTTGGCCGGGTTGCTGCCGATGACGGTGACGTGGTCGCCGTGTGCGAGCCGTCGCAGGGCCGTCTCACGTCCCATGCCGTCGGTCCCCCCGCTGATGACGACGGTCTTGGCTGGTTGGCCCGGCACGGTGTTCTCCCTAGGCTCGGCGGCGACTGACCCATCGTGGGCCGCCGCGCCAGAAGCCGAAAGAAGGCAGTTTCATGTCCGGTACGCACACCGATGTGCCCTCCGTTGTGCCCTCCGATGTGCCCTCCGTGCTCGCCCACGAACTGCCTCGTCCCGTCCCGGCGGACGAACTCGCCGCCTGCCCGGTCGGGGACCTGTTCCGGCGTCTGGGCGACAAGTGGAGCATGCTGCTGGTGGTCCTCCTCGGCAGCCGCCCTCACCGGTACAACGAGCTCCACCGAGCCGTCGAGGGCATCAGTCAACGCATGCTGACCCGCACGTTGCGCGGGCTGGAGGCCGACGGACTGGTGCACCGCGCGGTGCACCCGACCGTGCCGCCGAGCGTCGAGTACAGCCTGACGCCGCTCGGGCGCACGCTGCTGGAGCCGCTGTCGGCGCTCGCCGACTGGGCGGTGCGCCACGCGTCGGAGATCGGCGAGGCGCGATCTCGCCAGGGCGACGCCTGAGCGTGTCGGGGACCCGGTGGGCGCTCGCTCGGAGGGAGGCGCTCGCTGAGGGCGCGGCCGGTGCCGCGACCACGCGCCTCAGCGGGCCGGGAGCGCCGGGAGGCGGAGGCTGCGCGCCGTGGCGGCGGGCGCGTGGCTCAGGCGCAGCACCAGGGCGACGGCCTCCCCCTCGGGCACGTCGAGCAGCGCGAGGAACCGGCGCTGGAGCGCGGCGAGCGTGTCGGTGAACTCCGGCGAGAGCGCGTGCAGTTCGGCCGGAGTCCGGGCGAACAGGAAGACCGGCGAGACGGGCTGCACCGCCAGCCCGAGCCGTTCGGCCCCGATCCAGACGCGCTGCAACGCCTCGCCCGCCCCCGCGTAGGCGAGGAGCTCGGCGGCCGGTGCCGGGGGCGGCGGCCCGTCCGCCGGTGTCGGCGCCCCCGGCCCCGGTGCGGGCGGCGGCACGGGGAAGGTGACGGCGACGACGGCGGAGCTGCTCAACACGCGGTCGCGGGTGTAGTCGCCGAGGGACGCGCCGCCCCCGACGGCGCGCACCCGCGCCATCACGTCGGCGCGGCGGCCTATCTCGACGGCCGCCGCCTCGTCGGGGGCGAGCTCCAGCGTGCGCAGCTCGATGCCGGTGCGCGGGTCCTCGCCCGGCCAGCGCAGCTCGGCGATCATCTCCCGGTGGGTGCGGGGCGTGAGATACCGCACCCGGTCGGAGCCGGCGAGCAGCGTGGCGGCCTCCTCCAGCGCCGGCCGCGCGGTGACCGCGCGCAGGCGGGCGCCCGCGGCCAGGGCGGTGTCCGCCAGCTCGGCGAGGGTGCCCGAGGCCAGCGGCTGGCCGGTGCCGAGGTGGCGGTTGGTGTGGCGGGCGAGCAGCGCCGGGTGGTCCGCGGCGAGCTCGGGATCGGCGCCGGAGCCGAGCCGCAGCACCGCCGTCAGCGGCGCGGGCCGGTCAGGGGACTCGGGAGCCGCGTCCGTGCCCGCCGTCAGCAGCTCGCTGCCGCCCAGCAGCCCGTGGGCGGCGGCAGCGGCGCGCGCGTTGTACAGGGCGGCGCCGACGGCGAGCGCGCTGCCCCGGCGTCCGACGTCCATCGCCGAGGTCCGCTCGGGCCCCGCGTCGAGCGCGATCGTGACCGTGGCGCCGTCGTGGGCCAGCCGCCACGGCTGCGCGTTGCCGCCCGAGGGGGCGCGCTGCGCGCACGCGAGCACGGCCGCCAGGCCCGCCGCCCCCGTCTCTCCGGCCGCCGGCTCCGGCCGCCCACCGGGGGCCGCGGTCGCGTCGGCGTCCGACGGCTCTACGGCCGACGGCCCGACGCCCGACGGCTCGCCATCCGACGGCTCTGCGCCCGGAGTTCCGACACCCGGCGTTCCGACGCCCGGCGTTCCGACACCCGGCGGCGACGCGAGGTCGTCCAGCGCGCTCTCCACGTCCGCCCGCGTCCGGCCCGACGGCAGCGGCAGCCCGAGGCCGATGCGGCGCACCGCCGCCGCGACGAGCGCCCCGCCCAGCTGCACCTCCCCACCGAGCTGCGGCCAGCTCGACAGCGTGTGGTCGATCTCCACCAGACTCGCCGCCATGCGGGCGGACAGCCCGCCCGCGTCGAGGATCCGCGCGACGAACGGCGCCTTCTCGCGCGTGGAGAGCCCGCGCAGCTGCTCGGTGGTGGTGTCGCCGAGGAAGCCGTGGAACGGCGGCCGCTCCGGTTCGAGGTCGAAGCGCTCCACGTCCAGCAGCCCCCGGTCGCTGGTCTCCATCACCAGCGGCAGCCGGTGGCGGCGGGCCCCCTCCCGCACCGCCAGCTTCACGTCGAGGGAGTCGCACTCCTCGACGACGATCGACAGCTCGGCCAGGAACGCGTCGACGTTCTCGGCGGTGACGCCGCCGGACAGGATCTCGACCGGCAGGTACGGGTCCAGCTCGGCGATCCTGCGGGCGGTGACCACCGCCTTGTTGACCCCGACGTCGAAGAGGGTGCCCGGCACCCGGTTGAGGTTGGTGAGCTCCATGGCGTCGAAGTCGGCCAGTACCAGCCGGCCGCAGGTGCCCTCCAGCGCCAGCGTGTGCGCGACGCCGTGCCCCACGCTCTGCCCGACGACGCCGACGGTCTGCCGCGCGAGCCGCGCCTGCTCCTCCCGGGTGAGCTTGTCCCGGTTGCGGTCGAGACGGACGGCGCGCAGCAGCAGCGGCCCCGGCAGGCCGAGCACCGCCCGGCGCCAGGGGTAGTGCACGAAGCGGTCGGCCTCGGGGCCCTCCGGTAACTCGGGCGGCGCCGCGAGCCCGGCGAACTCGGCGCGGAGCTCCGCACGGAGGTCGCGGAACACGGTCCCGGGCTCCGCCCGTAACGCGGCGAGGACCCGGGCGTCCCCGGGGTCGGCCTCGTCCAGCAGCCGGGGCCGGTACGCCTCGTCCGCCCGCGCCGACGGGCGCGCGGTCTGATGGCCTGTCATCCCTCGCGCACCCCCGACCCTCCCGCGCCGAGGCCCCACACGGTCTGCTCCGCGTCGACCAGCGTCACCTGCCCCGCGTCGGCGACCTCACGCCAGGACGTCATGTCCCACCACAGCACCACGGTGTCGTACCGCTCGTCCGGATACGGGCTCGACGGAATCCGCGCGTCCACCCGGGCGCCGCTGCCGCACCACCGCCCGGTCCGTGCCCGGTCCGCCGAGCCGAGCACGAACCGCGTGCCCAGCAGCGTGGCCATGTGCACGATCGCCCGCCCCAGGGCGGCGCCCAGCGCGGAACGGTGCTCCGCGTCACGGGCCACCCAGCCCGACTTCACCTCGACGACCCCCTCGCCGATCCGCTCCGCGATCGTCTCGCGCAGCGCGGCCTCGCCGTCCCGCCCCCGCCACACCTGTGCCGCGTGCGCCTCGTCGGGCACGCGGTACGGGCCCTGCATCCGCCCGCCCGCGACCACCCGTCCGGCCGGGCACACGCCGGCCACGAACATCGACGTGGAGCGGCCGTCGGCCACCTCCTCGTACGGAAACGCGTCCTCGGCCCCGACCTGCCGGTACGTCCGCACCGCGCCGTGCACGACGCGGCGCCAGAGCGCGGGCTGACCGTGCGGCGTGCCCAGCAGGAACACGCACCCGGACACGGCGTCCCGGAAACGCAACGGCCGGTCCGGACCGGAGTCCCGAACCCGCGCCGCCGACCTCGTCTTGACTGTCATACGGCTCTCGCCTCCCCCTCGTGGCTCCCCTCGCGATCCTCGCGACCCCCCTCGTGGCGGGCCCCCACCCACTCCTCGCAGGGTACGCCGCACCACCGACAGACGAGCCGGTCTCGGCCGCTTCGCCAGCCATCGCCACGTTCGCTGGCCGGCACCAGCCGGCCCAGCCGCCCCGGCCGTCCCGGCCGTCCCTCGCCGCATCACCGCCGACGTCACCGCCGACGTCACCGCCGGCGTCGGCACCCCCGTCCCGGGTCTCCCGCCTCCCGTTACTGGCCCACCCGGCCGTCGACGCGCTCCCGCAGCAGGTCGGCGTGCCCGCAGTGGCGGGCGTACTCCTCGATCCGGTGCACCATCAGCTCCCGCACCGCGATCCGCTCCTCGCCCAGCCGCTCCCCCAGGTCCGGGTGCGCGGCCAGCACGGCGTCGGTCGCGGCCTGCTCGCGCTCCAGGTCGGCGTACGCGGCCTCGACCACGGCCTCGTCGGCGACGGCGCCGTCGAAGTCCGCGTCCTTCGGACCGTAGAGCCTCGGCAACGGGTCCCCGTCGGTGATCCAGTTGCGCCAGTCCCGTTCCACCTCGGCGAGGTGGCGCAGCAGGCCGAGCAGCGACATCGTCGACGGCGGGACCGACCGGCGGGCCAGCTGCTCCGCGTCCAGACCCTCGCACTTCAGCCGCAGCGTCATGCGGTAGTTCGTCAGGAAGTCCAGCAGCGTCGGGAGCTCGCCGTCCGGCGTGCCGCCGTCGCTCTCGCGGGGGTCGTCGTCCGGGTCGGCCCACATGTCGGGGTGGACGGTCGCCTGGCTCCATCGCTCGGGTTGCTCACTCATGGGTCTCACGTTCGTCCGGAGAATGCCGTGTCGCCACCGGCCTGTCGCCCGCCATCGTCCTCACCGACCCCCCGGGGCTCAAGCCGATTACGCGGCCGCCCTACGGCACGGCGATGATCGTGCCGTCGTGGGCCCCTCCCCGGCAGAGCACGAACCCAGGGCCGTACTCGACGACCGTGCCGCCCGCGTCCTCGCAGTCCTGCGGCGTGACACCCCGCGCGCCGGCCGCCTGGGCACCGGCCGCCTGCGCACCGGACAGCGCGAGACAGCCCGCCACACCCGCCGCCGCCACAGCGGCCACGGCGGCCCCGAGTCGTCGCCTCACCATCGCCCCACTCCCTTCGTTCAGGGGTGGCGCACCCACCCCACGGCGAGCTTCCTTGCCCGGAACGACGCGGCGACGCCCCCCACACGGCCGAACCGCCGACCGCCCGTGCGAAGGCGGCGCGAACGCCTCCCCGACCCCCGACCCCGACCCCCGGCCTCCCGGCCGGCCGGGGGTCGGTGCCTAAGCTGTGCGGGTCCGACGTGCGGAGGGAGAACGCTGTGCCGGAGAGCGACGAGCGGGAGGTCCTGGACCGCATACGGAAGGGCCTCGTCTACACCGAGTCCGAGGCGGCCTTCCAGGCCCCGCTGCGACGCGCCGACCTGGTCTTCGAGTACAACCACACCCCGCCGAGCGACGCCGCGAGACGGCGCGCGCTGCTCGTCGCGATCCTCGGCTCGGTCGGCGAGCGCACCGTGCTGCACGCGCCGTTCAGCGCCGGCTTCGGAAGCAACGTCCACATCGGCGACGACTTCTTCGGCAACGCCAACCTGGCGTTCGTCGACGACGTCGACATCCGCATCGGGAACGGCGTCATGATCGCTCCCAACGTCACCCTCACCACGACGGGCCACCCGGTCCATCCGGCGCGCCGCGTCGACTTCGCGCGGTTCTCGGAGCCCATCGTCATCGAGGACCGGGTGTGGATCGGCAGCAACGCCGTCGTCCTGCCGGGTGTCCGCATCGGGTACGGGTCGGTCATCGGCGCCGGCAGCGTCGTCAGCAGGGACGTCCCGCCGATGGTGGTCGCGGTCGGGGTGCCGTGCAGGGTGCTGCGGGCCGTCACGGACGACGACCTGACGACCCGGACGGTCGCCGCCGACGCGTGACGGCCGCGGACACCGGCCTCAGCGGGTGCGGTAGGCGTCGATCACGGTGAGGGTGGTGACGTTGCCGTCGTGGTCGGTGGCGGTGCCCCGGAGCGAGACCGAGCCGCCGGCCGGCGGGTTCACGACGCGCGCCGTCCCGTCGTCGGTCACCGGGACGCGCCGCCAGCTCTCGCCGCCGTCGTAGGACGCCTCCACCGTCAGCGCGTCGAGGTTCTCTCCCGCCGCCGCGCCGTGGACCGTGACCGGGATTGTCATCCGCCGGCCGGCCGGCGCCGTGCTGTCGAGCCGGAGGGCCGGGGAGAACTCCACCATCGACAGCAGCTCCTGCGTCCCGTCGCCCGGCACCGTCGCCGAGTCGAAGGTGAACGACAGCGTGACCTCCGAGCTGAACGGCGCGTCCCGGCGGAAGCTCGTCGTCAGCTCGTACGTGGCCGGCTCCGACTCCGCCGGGAGGGTGAACTGGTCGCGGTAGAGCGGCGCGTCGGACGTCGCCAGCAGCTCGCCGTCGCGCCGCAGGGTGGTCTCGCCCGCGTAGGGCACCGCGCCCACGAAGTGGCCGTCGCCGTCGGCGAGCAGCTGGGTCCTGACGATGAGCTCGTCTCCCTGGCGGTAGAGCCAGCCGCTGTCCGCCGTCGGGGCGAACGGGCCGACGTTGAGCGTGCGCGCGTACGTCCGGCCCGCCTCGTAGGGTTCGAACTCGGAGCCGTAGACGAGGGTGGCCCCGCTGACGGGGTCGGGGACGTTCAGCAGGACGGCCCAGTCGCCTCCCTGGACGTGGTGGGTCGTGGTGCGGGGCAGCGTCACCTCGCCGACGAAGCCGTGGGCCGCCCCGTCGACACGGAGCAGACCCTCGTCAGGGCCGCCCGCCGGCCCGCCCTGGCGCAGCTCGATCGCGGCCAGCTCCTCCCGGGTGACCTGGCGGGAGAAGCCGTCCAACAGGTCGGGGGCGTCGCCCTCGTACCCGGCGTGGTACGCGGCGGTCCCCTCCTCGTCCGCCCAGCTCGCGCCGAGGCCCGCCGTGAGCCGCCCCTCGGGGTCGGTCGCGCCGGAGTACTGCGTGCGGAAGACGGCGGCCTCGCCCGCGTCGGTGGTCCGGGTGACGTACCTGAGGCCGATGCCGACGCCGAGGTCGTCACTGCTGAAGGACACGGTGGCGGTCCTGGTGGTGGCCGTGGCGTCGGCGTCGAAGACGGTCAGGTCGACCGGGGTGGCCTGGCGGGTGTCGAAGGTGACGGCGGTGTCCTCGGCCAGGCCCAGCAGGGTGTGGACCTGGAGGACGTGCCCGTCGACGACGGAGACGACGGCGTAGTCCCCGGCGGGGACGGCCTCCTCGGGGGAGTAGGCGGCGAGGGTGTCGAGGTCGACGGCGTAGCTCGTCCACTCCTCGCCGGGGGTCAACGGCTGTCCGGCGTCGCCGATGCCGCGTTCGGTGATCTCGTACAGCTCGCTCTGGCCGGTGACGGGCCGCGCCGGGGAACCGGCGGCGCCCACGGCGTCCGGGGTTGGGCGGAGGTGGTCGACGGGCCACGCGGCGGCGACGTCGGCGGGGTCGACCGGCACCAGCTCGTGCTCGCCGTCGCCGCCGGGAGAGAACCGCGTGAGGTACGCCCCGGTGGCCGCGTCGCCGAGGTCCGCCACCGTCGGTCGCGGCGCCTCCGGGGCGCGCGACGGCCCGGCCGAGGCGGCGGCCGGCGTCGCGGGGAGGAGCAGCGCGGCCAGGCCCAGGGACGCCACGAGGCCGGGCACCCCGGTTGTTCGATTCTGTCCGTCTGGTCGGTGCATTGTGCGCACAGGGGTTGTCTCCTGAACGGTCGGGGATCGATGATGAGAGCGGTCCTTCGCCTCCTCTTGTCCGCACGGGGCGGGGAGTTCCAGGAAACGTTCCGTCAGTTCCCGTATCCAGGAGGGAATGGAACGTTTCAATTCCGCGCTCGCTGGGAAACGCCCCTGTGGGAGCGCTCTCATTCGGAACCCCCCACCGACTCCGGACGAGGAGCCGCAGTGACAACACTTCGACACGATCAGACCAGCGCGCGCGGATGGACGCTCCGCGCGCTTCTCGCCGTCCTGGCCGCCGCCACCCTCCTGGTGACGCCGTGGTCCACCCCGACGGCCTCCGCTCACGGCTCGACGGCTGACCCGGTCTCCCGCAACTACGCTTGCTGGCAGCGCTGGGGCAGCGACTTCCAGAACCCCGCCATGGCACAGGAAGACCCCATGTGCTGGCAGGCGTGGCAGCACGACACCAACGCCATGTGGAACTGGAACGGCCTCTACCGCGAGGGCACCGGCGGCAACTTCCAGGCCTTCATCCCCGACAACACCCTGTGCAGCGCCGGCCAGACCGGCGACGGCAGGTACAACTCGATGGACAACCCGGGCGCCTGGAAGACCTCGCAGATCAGCACCAACTTCACGGTCGACGTCTACGACCAGGCCCGTCACGGTGCCGACTACCTCCACGTCTACGTGACGAAGCAGGGGTACAACGCGCAGACGGACGCCCTGGACTGGGGCGACCTGGAGCTGAGGCAGTCCACCGGCCGGTACGCGCCCGGCGAGCACTACACCACCAACGTCAGTGCGCCGGGCCGCTCCGGACACCACGTCGTCTACACGATCTGGAAGGCCTCCCACGCCGACCAGATCTACTTCTTCTGTAGCGACGTGACCTTCTGATCCGTCCCGTTCCACCAGTTCCACCCGTTCCACCCGGCTCCGGCCACCCCAGCCCCGCCCGCGCACTCCCGCGCCCCGGGCGGGGCCGCTCGCCCGGGGACGGGCGGACGTGGTCCGGACGACGCGTGCCCCACGCGTCACGCAGGCCGTCGGCCAGCGCCAGGGCCCGCGTTCACGTCGGCCTTCCCTGACGCCGGGTCCTCTCCTCCACCGTCAACGGACGTGCGGTACGCGGGCACCGGGTGCCCGGACGCCGGGCGCGGTGGTCACGTCGCTTTCGGGGCGGCGAGCACCTCGATGACGCTCGCGAAGCTGTCCGAGCCGTGGCCGGCGGCGCTGGCCCGCTCCATGGTGGACTTCAGCAGTTCGGGCAGCGTGGTGTCCAAGCCGCGTGTGGCGGCGGCGTGGAGGAGGTGGTCGATGGCCGCGATCTGCACGTCCACGGTGGCGTCGTCGCCCGGGTAGCGGCCGGCGTCCACCTGGCCGGCGTACCGGGTGAGGAAGCCGTTCACCGTGCCCAGCCAGCGGATCGCGACGGGGGTGAACGTCGTGGCCGTGCCCTTCTCGGTGCCGAGCAGCGCGGCGCCGTGCAGCCAGCCGGTCATGGTGGCCCACATCAGGCCCAGCAAGGCGACGTCGTAGAGGGAGGCCAGGCCGGGATCGGCACCGAGGTGCAGTGGGTCGCCCAGGGCCGCCAGGGTGGCGCGGTGGCCGTCGAACACCTCGCGTGGGCCGCTGTACAGCAGCATCACCTCGTCGAGGCCGACGCCGGGCGGAGTCGTCATGATCGCGCCGTCGAGGTAGTCGGCGCCGTGTGAGCGGAACCATGCCAGCGCCTCGTGCGCCTGTTCCGGGCTGCCGGAGGTCAGGTTGACGACGGTGCGGCCGGCGAGCGAGTCGGTGGCCCCGGCGAGTAGTTGGTAGAGCGCCTCGTAGTCGAGGACGCAGGGGATGACGAGTTCGCTCGCCGCGACCGCGTCCCCGGGCGTCGCGGCGAGGCGGGCGCCCAGCTCGATCAGCGGCGCGGCCTTCTGCGGCGAGCGGTTCCAGACGGTCACGCGATGGCCGCGGCCCAGCAGGGCGGTGGCCAGCGCTGTGCCCATGTTCCCCAGCCCGAGGACGGTCACCGGCGGTGGGACGGACATCATGCGTGTTCTCCTTGGGGAGGTTGATCACCTGCGCCCAAGATTCGCAGTGTGGCCCTGGCCTCACCAGTGACACTGATGACGACTCCCGCCAAATTCCTGCCAGGCGGCGGCCCTACGATGGCGGCCATGAGCGCCGGTTCCGTCGCCCTGGTGGTGGCCGAGGACATCGAGATCCCGTCCTGGGATCTGTATGAGCTGAGCATCGCCGCCACGGTGTTCGGCAAGCCGCAGCCCGATCTCGCAGACCCGTGGTACGAGCTGCTGCTGTGCGGCACGGGCGACCGGTCGCCTGGCTCGTCCGACCTGTCCGGGGGGCCCGACCCGTCCGGCGTTCATGCCGCACCGGGGTTCGGGGTGCGTACCCGGTACGGGCTGGACGATCTGGTGGGCGCGGACACGGTCATCGTGGCGTCGGTGCCTGACCCCTGCGTCGAGGAGGGCGCCCCGCTGCCGCTGCGTCTCGTCGAGGCGCTGCGCCGGGCGCACGCGGTGGGCGCCCGGATGGTCTCCCTGTGCACCGGCGCGTTCGCGCTGGCCGAGGCGGGGGTTCTCGACGGCCGCCGCGCCACCGCCCACTGGATGCACACCGCCGCCCTCGCCGAGCGGTACCCGAAGGTCCACGTCGACGACTCGGTGCTCTACGTGGACGACGGCGACGTGCTCACCAGCGCCGGAATGACCGCCGGGCTCGACCTGTGCCTGCACCTGGTCCGCCGCGACCTCGGCGCGCACGTCGCCAACCAGCTCGCCCGACGCATGGTGGTGCCCGCCCACCGTCCCGGTGGCCAGGCGCAGTTCATCGACCTGTCGGTGCCCGTCGCCGACGACGAGGGCTTGGCGCCGGTGCTGGAGTGGGCGCGGGAGCGCCTCGACCAACCGCTGACGATCGAGGACCTGGCGCGGCGCGCCGCCGTGAGCCCGCGCACCTTCTACCGGCGGCTGCGGCAGGTCACGGGGACGACGCCGCTGCGGTGGCTGCTCAACCAGCGGCTCGGCAGGGCCCAGGGCCTGTTGGAGGCAACGGACCTGCCGGTCGAACGGATCGCGCACCTCAGCGGCCTCGGCACGGCGAACAACCTCCGCCACCACTTCCTCAGGCACATCGGCGTCTCCCCGACCGACTACCGCCGTGCCTTTCCCCGTCAGACGTCGGGGTCCGAGGTGGCATCGGTGTCGCCGGCCCCGCACAGGGCTCCCTGACACCCGTCGGACCATGTGACGAGCAGTAGCCCGGCCCCTCGCCGCGAACCAACCGACGGAGCCGGGACAGACCTCGTCCTCCTCGCAAGCGACGAGGAGGCCGGGGGATCCTCGATCAGGGGGAGCCGCTCCAACCCGGCCGCGCCAGAGTCCTGACCAGGGTTTTCAAGGTGAACACGCCTCAGTCGACGGCCGCCTCGGGGATGCTCCAGCGGTCCAGCAGTTCGGCGTACGTGCCGTTCTCCTGGAGCATGTCCAGGGCGGTGAGGAGGACGATCTCCAGTTCGCCGTGCCGTTCGGGGACCGCGATGCCCCGGGTGCCGAGGGAGCCGGGCGCGACGTACATGCCCTCGTCCGGGTTCTCGCGGATCCACCCCGCCGCCTTGGTGTAGGTGAGCATCGCGACGTCGGCGTCGCCCGCCTGGATGGCGTCCACCATGTCGTCGCGGGAGCCGAAGGTCCGTACCCGGGGTCGGTTCTCGCAGTGCTCGGTGTTGCTCCGCACCGCGTCCGTGTTCACGTCGCCGTCGTAGGTGACCACGGTCAGGCCGCACAGGTCGGCGAGGTCACCGCTCCGGTTCGGGTCATCGCTCAGCACGGACCAGCCGTCGCGGTAGTGCTCGACCATCCCGACGTCCAGGTTCTCCCCTTCGACCTCGTCCTCGGCGAGGGTGGCGAGCGCGATGTGCCAGGCACCGTCGTCGCCGGCCGCCCCGATCGCCTCCTCGACGGCCTCGGGCCATTCCTCGGTCGGCTGGGCGTAGGTGACCGGCACGCCGAGCAGTGCCGCCATCTCCTCGACCAGGTCGACCTCGAAGCCCACCGGGACGTCCCCGCCCTCCGGCAGGGAGAGGATCGGATCGCCGTCCCTGTCCGCGCTGTGCACGGTGATGCCGCCGGCGTCACGCACCTCCCGCGGTACGCGGTGGGCCAGCGGCGCGTCCGCGCCTGCGTCGGGCCCGCCCTCGTCGCCGTTCCCGCCGGCGGCGCCCTCGCCGTCGTCGACCTCCTGCGAGGAACCGCCCCCGTTCCCGCCGGAGTCGCCCGCCTGGGCGCCGCCGCCGCCCTCGCCGCCGTTCGCCACCACGATCCACGCCGTGAGGGCGAGCGCGACGGCGCCCGCGGCGGCGGCGAGCGCGACGCGTGGGCGGCGCCAGACGGGAGGCGCGGGGAGTCCGGAGACGCGGGGAGGGTGGACGGGCGTCGGGGGCGTCCCCGGAGTTCCTGGACCTCCTGGACCTCCTGGAGGCGCCGGCATCCCCGGGAGCACCGGCATCCCCGGGGTCACCGGCGTCACCGGAGTCGCCGGGGTCCGCGGCACGGGCGGGGTGTGGTGGCCCGAGGGGAACGTCGTGTCGCCGGGGATCGCCGACGGTGCGCCGGGCGCCGACGGCACGGAGGACGGTCCGGCGACGTGCGCCGCGGCGCCGGGCATGACCGGCGCCGGCGGCCCGTCGAGGTCCAGCAGCTTCGTCGCGTTCCGCCCCAGCCAGGCCGTGAGGCCCTGCGGCAGCCAGAACGCCGTGCCCGCCCGCGCCTCCGCGAGCGGGATGATCTCCGCCAACGCCGGCCGCTGCGCCGGGTCCTTCGCCAGACACCGCGCGACCAGCGCGCGCAGCTCGCCGCCCAGCGGGCCGTCCTCGGGCCCGAGGTGCGGTTCGAGGTTCATCACCCGGTACTGCACGGTGTGCAGGTGCGCCTCGTCCCACGAGAACGGCTGGACCCCGGTGGCCGCGTACGCCAGCACCGCCCCCAGCGCGAACACGTCGACCGCGCCCGTCAGGGGCTGGTCGTTGGTGATCTGCTCCGGCGGCATGTACCCGGGGGAGCCGAGCGTGCCGCCCGTCCGGGTCACGACGCTGGCGTCGACGGCCCGCGCGATGCCGAAGTCGATGACCTTCGGGCCCTCCAGCGTCACCATCACGTTCGACGGCTTCAGGTCGCGGTGGATCAGCCCGCTGTCGTGGATCTCCGTCAGCGCGTGCGCCAGGCCGAACGCCAGCGCCCACACCGTCTGTTCCGGCAGCGGGCCGTGGAGGTCGGGGTTCACGACCTGCCGCAGCGGGGCGCCCGCGACGTACCCCGTGGCGACCCAGGGGACGGTGGACTCGGTGTCGGCCTCCAGCACCGGCGCCGTCCACACGCCGCTGACGCGCCGCGCGGCCTCGACCTCGGCGCGGAAGCGGCGCCGGAACTCGGGGTCGCGCGCCAGGTCGCTGTGGACGACCTTGACGGCGACCGTCCGGCCGCTGCCGGACCGCCCCAGGTACACCCTCCCCATGCCGCCCGAGCCGAGCCAGCCCAACAGCCGGTAAGGGCCGATGGTCGTCGGATCGTCCGGCTCCAAGGCTTCCACGCCTGGCCTCCCCGTTCCCGGTCGTCGGTGCGCCCTACGGCATCGGTGCCGCCATACAGCGTCGGCGATCGCGGCGGCCCCGTCCAGTCGTTGACGACTACTCGGGGGAACGCTTCGATACCGGATCGGTGAACAGTCCGCGCTCCATCGCCACGACGACCGCGCGGGTGCGGTCGCTGACGTCCAGCTTCGCGAAGATCCGCAGCAGGTGGGTCTTGACGGTGGCCTCCGCGATGACCAGGCGCCCGCCGATCTGCGCGTTCGACAGGCCGTCGGCGACCCCCGCCAGCACCTCCCGCTCCCGCGCGGTCAGGGCCACGGGCTCCGGCCGCCGCATGCGGGCGACGAGGCGACGGGCGACGCGCGGGGCGAGGACGGTCTCGCCCCTGGCGGCGGTGCGGACGGCGTCGACGAGCTGTTCGCGGGTGGCGTCCTTCAACAGGTAGCCGGTGGCGCCGGCCTCGACGGCGCGCTCGATCTCGCTGTCGGTGTCGTAGGTGGTGAGGATCAACACCCGGGTCGGGGTCGGGCCCGCGACGATCTCGGCGGTGGCGCCGACGCCGTCGAGGACGGGCATCCGCAGGTCGACCAGGGCCACGTCGGGTTCGAGGCGCCGCACGAGGTCGACGGCGTCCCGGCCGTTGCCGGCCTCGCCGACGACCTCGATGGTGGGCTCGGCCGCCAGCAGGGCGACGAGGCCGGCGCGCATCACCGTGTGGTCGTCGACCAGGACGATCCGCAGGCGAGGGCCGCTACGGCTCTCGTCCGGGGGGTGCGTGGCGTCGGTGGCGTCCGTGGCGGGTGGGGGCATCTCACGCCTCGCTGTTCGTGGGAACGTTGGTGGGAAGGTTCGTGGGAAGGTTCGTGGGCAGGAGGGCGAGGACGCGGGTGCCGTCCCCGATCGAGCTCGTGACGCCGAGTTCGCCGCCGAGCTCCGCCAGCCGCCTGCGCATGCCGTCCAGCCCGAAGCCGTGGGCGTCGGCGACCACGAAGCCGCGGCCGTCGTCGGTGATCTCCAGCTCGACGGTGCCGGCGTCCCCGGCCGCGGCACCGGGGGTGCCGGTGAGGACGACGGTGACCGTGGAGGCGGCGGCGTGCTTGCGCACGTTGGCCAGCGACTCCTGGAGGCAACGCAGCAGCGCGATCCTGCCGGGCCGGTCGCAGACGACGTCCTCGGGCAGCTCGGCGGCGACGGCGATCCCGGTGTCCTCGGCGAAGCGGTCCACCGTCCGCCGCAGGGCGGGCGCGACGGGGCCGCCCTCGGCGGCGCCGCCGCCGGCCAGGCCCGTGGCGGCCTCCCCCGGTTCGGCCGAGCCGACCAGGAGCCGTGCCTCGGCGAGGTTCTCGCGGGCGGTCCTCTCGATCGACCGCAACTGCTGGATCGACCGCAGCCGCCGGGCGCCGCGCCCGGAGCCGCCGTCGCCGTCCGATCCGCCGTCGCCGTCGCCGTCGGGTCCGCCGTCGTCGAGCCCCGTGCGGGCGGCCTCCGCGAGGACGACGATCGAGGCGAGCCCCTGGGCGAGGGTGTCGTGGATGTCCCGGGCGAGCCTCGCCCGCTCCTCCGTGGCGCCCTGCCGCCGGTGGGCCTCGGCCAGCTCCCGCTGGGCCTCGGCGAGTTCGGCGGCGAGCCGCGCGGTGCGCTCCTCGCTCCGCTCGACGATCCGGTGCAGCCACAGCCCGAGGAGGACCGACCCCGCGTATCCCGCGACGGCGGCGACGACGTCGCCGGTGCCGAAGTCGGGGCTCCAGCCCTGGTGGAGGGTGCTGCCGAGCACGGTCGCAAGCGTCGCGGCGCCGCTGTGACCGACCGCCTGCCTCGGCCCCGACGCGACGATCCAGAACTGCGGCAGGGACACGAGGAGGAGCGCTGCGCCGCCGCCCGGCAGCGCGGCCATCGCGCCGAGGCCCACGACCAGCAGCCACAGGTAGGCGCGGGGGCGCAGCAGCCGGTTGCCCGGCGGAGGCCGACGAGCGCGTAGGCGAGGCCGAGGAGCGGCATCAGCGCCAGGGTCGCGAACCGGGCACGGCCGCCGTCGTCCGCGACGGCGAGGAGTGGCGGGCACAGGCCGAGGACCACCCACACGGCGGCGTACCAGGCGCGTGCCCGGCCGATCCCCAGCCAGTCGCCGGCCTCGGACCGTTGGCTCATGCCGGTCAGCCTACGGTGGCCGCTCGCGGCGGCGTCGGCTCGCCGGCGTCGCTCGCGGGGGCACTCGCGGGGGTGTTCCCGGCGGCGCTCGCGGTGGAGTTCTCCGCGTCGCCCGCGGCGACGGCCTCGGTGCCGCCGCTCCCCCGCCGCGCCCGCCGTGCCCACCGCGCCCACCGCGCCCCACGCGAGGGCCACCAGCTCGCCTCGCCCAGCAGCAGCATCAGCGCCGGGAGCATCACGACGCGGACGACGAAGGCGTCGAGCAGCACCGCCACCGCCAGGCTGAAGCCGATCTGCTTCATCTCGATGATGTGCAGGCCCACGAAGCTGGCGAAGATCGTCACCATCACGAACGCCGCGCTCGTCACGACCGAGGCCGAGCGGTGGAGCCCGTCGAGGACGGCCTGCCGGGTCGGGACGCCGTTCAGCACGGCCTCCCTGACGCGGCTGATGACGAAGACCTGGTAGTCCATCGAGAGCCCGAAGAGGATCACGAAGAGGAACAGCGGCACGCGGGAGCCGATCGAGCCCGTGGAGTCGAAGTCGAGGACGCCCTCGGCCCAGGTGCCCTGGAAGACCCAGACCAGCACGCCGAGGGAGGCCGCGGCCGACAGCAGGTTCAGCACGATGCCGACCAGGCCGAGGACCACGGAGCGGAACGCCCACACGGTGACGGCGAACGTCGCCAGCAGCAGCGCGCCGACGATCAGCGGCAGCTTCTGCTTCTGGTGCTCGGGGTAGTCGGCGTAGCGGGCGACGTCGCCGGTCACGGCGGTCTCGGCGCCGACGGACGGGGCGAGTTGTCCGACGGTGGCGGGCACGTGGTCCTCGCGGATCCGCTCCAGGGACCGCAGCGCGGGCTCCTCGCTCACGTGGTGGGGCACGGGCAGTTCGAGGAGGCTGGTCCGCCCGTCGGGCGAGGTGCGCAGCTCGGCGGTGCCGGCGAGCGCGCCGGCGAGGGCCGGGTCGGACTCGGCGCGGCGGGCCAGTGCGCGCAGGGCGTCCGTCACGGCGTCGGCGTGGGCGGCGTCGGCGTGGACGACGACCTGGTGCATCGCCTTGAGCTCGGGGAACGCCGCGTTGAGGCGGTCGTAGGTCTGCATGGCGGGGATCTCGCGGGAGTGGGTCTCGCGGCCCATGTCGGTGAGGTGGAGGCCGAGGAGGGGGAGGGAGAGGCCGACCATGGCGAGGGCGGAGACGAGCAGCGTGGCGGCGGGGTGGCGGACGGTGGGGCGCAGCACGGCGCGGGTGAACCGCCCGGGTTCCCCGTCCTCGGCGCGCCGCGACGCCGCCGCCGCGCGGCCCGTGGAGCGTTCGGCGGACGGGGAGCGTTCGGCGGACGGCTGCTGGCCACGGGCGGCCGCGCGGCGGCTGGCCCGGCGTGCGGCGCGCCGTTCGGCGCGGGCGCCGAGCGTGGCCAGCAGGGCGGGCAGCACGGTCAGCGAGCTCACGACGGCCACGAGCGTGACGACGATCGCGGCCGTGGCGATGGACGAGAAGATGACGTCGTCCGCGAGGTACAGCGTCGCGCTGGAGACGGCGACCGCGAGGCCCGAGAGCGCCACGGCCCGGCCCGCGGTGGCCGCCGCCAGCTCCACGACGGCCTGGGGGCTCAGCCGGCCGCCGGCGCGCGCCCGTTCCTCCCGTTCCCGCTTCAGGTAGAAGAGCGTGTAGTCGACGCCGACGGCCAGGCCGATCAGCAGGATGACGTTGGCGCCGACGCCCGCGTCGGGGAAGGCGTGCGAGGCCAGCATCGACAGGCCGACGGCCGCGACGATGGCGGTGAGCGCCAGCAGCAGCGGCACGGCCGCCATCGCGACGGAGCGGAAGACGAACAGCAGCGTCAGGAGCGTGATCGGCAGGGCGATCAGCTCGGTGCGGGCGAGGTCGTCGCCGCGCTGTTCGGCGACGCCGTCGCTGATCGAGGGGCTGCCGGTCTGCTCCACCCACAGCTCGGGGTGGTCGCGCTGCACCTCGGTGGTGACGGCCCGCAACGGCGCGACGTGGTTCGGGCCGTCGCGTTCCTCACCGCGCATCGTGACGTCGACGCGGAGCGCGGAACCGTCGGCCGAACGGACCGGCTCCGCCACGGACAGCACCTCGGGCAGCCGGGCCATGCGGTCGGCGACGTCGCGGGCCGCCTCCTCGGCCGCCGCCATGTCCAGGGCGTGTCCGGCGTCGGCGGGGCTGTCGGCCGGGGCGGTGATCAGCACCCGCTCGACGGGCCGCTGCTGGAGTCCGCCCTCGGCGGCCATCGCCTCGGCCCGGCCCGCCTCGCCGACGCGGAAGTCCTCCGTGGTCGCGGGGTGGGACCCGACCGTGAGGCCCGCACCCAGGCAGACGGCCACGAACAGGAACCAGCCGGCGATCGCCCGCCAGGGGTGCCCGGCGCTCCACCGGGCCATGCGTACGGGAAGGTTTCTCATGAGGAAGATGCTGGTCGGAGGGGGGTTTCCGCCGACAGCATCGGCCGGTTGAACCTGGTGTCCACCGATCGGTGGACACGGACACGGACACGGACACGGCCGGCGCACGACGCCGGCACACGGCCGCACACGGCGACGTCCCACGGCCGGGCTGCCGTGGGACGTCGACCTCGTCGCGCGCTTCGCCGCGCGCCGCGTCACTGCCGGGTGTACTCCTCGCTCCTGCCGTCCAGCCAGGTGACCGTGAGCGCGTCGCCGTTCACCGCGTAGGTGCCGTTCATGGACATGTAGGCGACCGGGTCCGTCGCGTCCAGCAGCTCGCAGGTGGTCAGCACGATGTCGGCGTCGGTCGCGACGCCCTCGCACTCGCCGCTGGTGGGGCTCGTGAAGGACAGCGTCGCCATCGTCGACGTCAGCGTGCTGTCGCCGGAGGCCCACGTTCCCTCAAGCTCCGTGGCGATGCCGAGGTCGAGCCCTCCGGTGTCTCCCTCGGAGCCGGTCTCCTCGGGACCGGGGCTCGTCGAGCCGTCCCCCGGGTCCGTCGCGGCGTCCTCGGTGGGCTCGGCGGACTCGGTGGGCTCGGCGGACTCCGTGGCCTCAATGCCGCCTCCGGCCGACGGGTCCTCGTCGGAGCCCTCGCCCCCGTCGCCACACCCGGTCAGTGCTAAGGCCGCCATCACGGCGACGGCAGGCAGAGCACAGCGCAGCGCTGTACGCATGACATCCCCCGATCGTTCGTACGCAGTTCGTGTTCGCCAACGGGCGTGCGGTCAGGCCCGGTTGAGCGTCAGCGCAGACTAGCCCCGGGGCAGCCTCCGGCACGCGCCGGTGAACCGACTGTTACAGCTCTGGGAAGCGGGGGCGACGAAACGACGACGGATCCGGGATCCGGGATCCGGGATCCGAGGCGCGGGGAGCGGTTCAGTGGTCGCGGCGGTGGACGCTGACGACGGCGACGGCCGTCGCCGCCACGGCCCAGGCCCCGTAGACCGTCCAGGCCCCGCCCGTGGTCCACGGGTACGCGGTGGGGTTGTTGTCGTTGACCAGGGTGAGGCGCAGCCACGCCTCGAACGGCAGCGTGTGGGCGGCCACCGCCGACCAGTGCCGGCCGTCCGTGAGGCTGATGGGAAGCACCAGGACGACGAGCACCGAGACGACCATGGTGGTCGCCGTGTACCGGAGGGCGGCGCCGAGCGCCAGGCCGGTGAGCGCGCACACCGGGGCGAGCAGCGCCGAGGCGAGCACGACGCGCGGCGCGCCCGCGTCCCCGATGGACAGGCCCACGTCCTTCCCGTCGAGCACGGCCTGGGTCAGCAGGAACGAGGTGGCCGCGACGAGCAGCCCGAAGACCGTGGTGGCCAGCGCGACGACGGCCGCCTTCGCCGCCATCACCGAGCGGCGTGCCGGCACGGCCGCGAAGGTGGTGCGTATGGTGCCGGTGCCGTACTCGCCGACGATACCGAGGGCTCCGAGGACGGTCAGGGCCAGGGCCAGGAGCGTCGCGGAGTTCGCCGTGAAGGCGTGCTGCAACGGGATCCCGTCGCGGAGGTACTCCGCCCGGTACGCCGCGTCCGCCTCCTGCCAGTGGCTGACCGCGTCGTAGGCGCTGCCGACGTTGAACGCGACGACGGCCACGGCCGTGCAGGCGTAGGCGATCCACGTCGAGCGCAGCGAGCGGAGCTTGATCCACTCGGCGGCGAGGAGGTCGACGAAGCGCGGGCGGGGCTCGACCACGGCGTGGTGGTCGGCGGGCGGCCGGGTCACGGAGCGGAGGGTGGTCATCGGGCGTCTCCCGTCGGCTCCGCCGCTCCCGCGGGGTACTGGACGCGGTCGGCGGTGAGCGCCATGAAGGCCTCCTCCAGGGAGGCCGAGCGGGTGGTCAGCTCCTGGAGCGGGATGCCGTGGCGCTGGGCCGTCTCCCCGACGCGGCTCGCCGTCAGGCCCGTCACGGTGAGCTGTTCGCCCTCGACGCGCACCCGCACGCCCGGCTCGGCCGCCAGGAGACGGCGCAGGGCGTCCGTGGCGGTCGTCGTGACGGTGACGTGCTGCCGGGCGCCGCGGGCGGAGAACGCGGCCAGGCTCTCCGCCGCGACGAGTTCGCCGCGGCCGATGACGACGAGGTGGTCGGCGGTGTGCTCCATCTCCGACATCAGGTGGCTGGAGACGAACACGGTGCGCCCCTCGGCGGCGAGCCGCCGGAAGAGGCCGCGCACCCAGCGAACGCCCTCGGCGTCCAGGCCGTTGAGCGGCTCGTCGAAGAGCAGCACCGGCGGGTCGCCGAGCAGCGCGGAGGCGATGCCGAGCCGCTGTTTCATGCCGAGCGAGAAGCCGCCGACGCGGCGCCCGGCCGCCTCGGCCAGCCCGACCTCCCGCAGCACCCGCTCGACGCGGTCGCGGGGGATCCGGTTGCCACGGGCGAGGGCGGCGAGGTGGGCGCGGGCGCTGCGCCCGCCGTGCACCTCGTGCGCGTCGAGCAGCGAGCCGACGTGGCGCAGGCCGCGCGCCCGCTCGCCGAAGGGGCGGCCGTTGACCGTGACGGTGCCGCTGGTGGGTGTCTGGAGGCCGAGGATCAGGCGCAGCGTGGTGGACTTGCCGGCGCCGTTCGGCCCGAGGAAGCCGGTGACGCGGCCGGGCAGCACGGTGAAGCTCAGGTCCCTGACGGCCGTCGTGCCGCGGTCGCGGCGGCCGGCGCCCCCGTCGCCCCCGTCGCGCCCGGTGCGGCGCGTGCGGCCCGTGCGGCCGTATCGCTTGGTGAGCCCGTTGACTTCGATCATGCCGCCAACGGTGCCCGCGGCGACCCCGCGCCGTCGTCGGACCGACGCTGACAGTTGGTGGCGGCCTGGGTCGACCCCGGTCGTACAGCCCCGGTCGGATGACCGGTTCGACGCTGTGTGTCTACGATCGCGGCATGTCTGGCCCTGGTTCGCCGCCCCCGCCGTCGCCCCTGCTCAAACGCGTGCCGCCGGGCCTGTGGACGGCGCTGGTGTGGTTCGTCGCGGCGGTGGAGCCCATCCTCCGGTACGTGGTGTACCCGCCCGCGCGGGGATACTCGCTCGACTACCCCGAGGACGGGCTGCGCCCCCTCAGCGCCCGGCTGCTCCTCGCCCTCGCCTTCGCCCTCGTCCTGGTCGGCAGCGCGCTGCTGCGCCGCCGCACCCTGCTGGCCTACGGGCTGGTGGTCGCCGGCACGGTCGTCTCGACGCTCGCGTGGCGGCAGGACGAGGTGCCGACCCTCCAGTTCCTGGCGGTCGACGTCGTGGTGGCGTACGTCGCCGCGACCCGGGGGCGGCGCGAGTCGCTGGTGGCGGCGGGCGTGGCGGTGGGGATGCTGGCGGCCTACGGGGTGACGCGGGCGGTCGCGGGGACGCACTCCGGCACGGTGGCCGAGCCGTACGTGGCGCTGACCGTCGCGGTCGCCTGGCTCGTCGGCAACTCGGTCCACCAGGCCCGCGCCCACACCAGGGAGCTGAACGCCCGCGCCGCCGCCCAGGCGGTGACGGCGGAACGGCTGCGCATCGCCCGCGAGATGCACGACACCGTCGCCCACAGCATCGGCGTCATCGCCCTCCAGGCCGGCGCCGCGGCGCGCGTCGTCGGGACGCAGCCGGAGAAGGCGCGGGAGGCGATGCTCACGGTGGAGCGGGCGGGGCGCGAGACGTTGGCGGGGCTGCGGCGGATGCTGGGCTCGCTGCGCCAGGCCGACGCCGAGGGCGAGGGCGGCGGGGACCGCATGGGGCCGGGGACGGCGGCGGGGCCGGTGGGGTGGGGCGCGGGCGGCCGGCTGTCGGACGTGCCACGGCTCGCCGCGACGACCACGGCCGCCGGTTTCGGTGTGGACGTCACGTGGCGGGGCGAGGGCCGGCCGCTGCCGGGCGAGGTGGACCTCGCGGCGTTCCGGATCATCCAGGAGGCGGTGACCAACGCCGTCCGCCACTCGGGCGCCGGCTCCTGCCACGTGACCGTCGACCAGCGGGAGGACGAGCTGGTCGTCGAGGTGTCCGACGACGGCGCGGGGGGCGGGGCCGGTGAGGGAGGCGCCGTCGCCGGTTCGGGATACGGGCTCCTCGGCATGCGGGAGCGCGTCGCCCTCCTGCACGGTGACTTCGCGGCCGGGCCGCGCCCGGGGAGCGGCTTCCTGGTGACGGCCCGGCTGCCCGTCGAGGCCGGGATCACGGGCCATGGCGCGGCCGGGGTCCCGGCCGGGGTCACGGCCAGGGCCGGAACGGGGGCCGGGACGGGGGCCGAGGTCCGATGACGATCCGCGTGGTGCTCGCCGACGACCAACCCCTGGTCCGGGCGGCCCTGACGATGGTGATCACCGACACCGAGGACATCGAGGTCGTCGGGGAGGCGTCCGACGGCGCGGAGGCGGTGCGGCTGACGCGGCGGCTCGTCCCCGACGTCGTCGTGATGGACCTGCGGATGCCCGGCACGGACGGCATCGAGGCCACCCGCCAGATCACCGCCGGCACAAGGGCCCTGACCGACGTGACCGACGTGACCGAAACGACGGACGCGAGCGGCGCCGGCGCCGGCGGCGGATCGCCGCGTGTCCTCGTCCTGACGACCTTCGACGACGACGACTACGTCTACGGGGCGCTGCACGCCGGCGCCTCCGGCTTCCTCGTCAAGGACATGGCCCTCGACGACATCCTCGCCGCCGTCCGCGTCGTCGCCGCCGGGGACGCGTTGATCGCCCCGAGCGTGACGCGCCGCCTCATCAGGGAGTTCACCGGCCGCTCCCCCGCCACGGCGAAGCCCGCCTCACCGCGCGCGACCCGCGTCGGGACCCTCACCAACCGGGAGCGCGAGGTGCTGACCCTCGTCGGCCGGGGCCTGTCCAACGCCGAGATCGCCGACGAGCTCACCCTCAGCGTCGCCACCGCCAAGACGTACCTGACCCGCCTCCTCGCCAAGCTCGACGCCCGCGACCGGGTGCAGCTCGTGATCATCGCCTACGAGGCGGGCCTCGTGACGGCCTCCGGCTGAGGTCACCGGCCAGGTGAGGCACCCAGAAGAACTCGTCGCGTCCGGATGTCGAGAACGCGGCACCGGCTCCGTCCCGGGTGTACCAGTAGCCAGAACGAACCGCGTGACGCGTAAGGAGCACCCCGTGACGATTCAGCGGATGGACAACGTGGGCATCGTCGTCGACGACCTGGCGGCCGCCGTCGCCTTCTTCACCGAGCTCGGCATGGAGCTGGAAGGTGAGGCACGGATCGAGGGAACCGTGCCGGACCAGATGCTCGGCCTCGACGGCGTCAGCAGCGCCATCGCGATGATGCGCACCCCGGACGGCCACGGAAAGCTGGAGCTGACGACGTTCCACACCCCCGCGGCGATCACCGCCGAACCGCTCAACCCGCCGCCCCACACGCTGGGCCTGCACCGTGTCATGTTCACCGTCGATGACATCGACGACACGATCAGCCGCCTGCGCCGCCACGGCGCCGAACTCCTCGGCGAGGTGACCGAGTACGAGAACGTCTACCGGCTCTGCAACCTCCGCGGCCCCTCGGGAATCATCGTCGCCCTGGCCGAACGGATCGGCTAGGTCTCCTTCTCCCTGGTCAGCGCCGTGTCCACCAGGGGCCCCACCAGGGACCCCGCCAGGGACCGGATCGGCCGACATTCGGCGGCGCGATCCGGTCCCACCCCGCGTCAGCGATCAGCCGTGGGACAGCCACGTCCGACCGGCTGACCAGGCCGTCACAGCGACACCCGTCACAGCGACACGGCTCAGACGGAAGCGGCGATCGAGCGCACCAGCTCCACGTCCTCCGGCCGGGGCGTCTCCGGCAGGCCGATGGCCTCGGTGTGCGAGGACTCGATGACCACGACGCGCTCGCCCAGGATGACCCTGGCTTCGAGGTAGCCGCTGTCGGAGTTGAAGCGGGCCCCGTCGCCGATGTCGGGGTGGGTGATCTCCTCGGCCGCGGGACTCCAGTTGCCGGCGGCCTCCTCGTCCGTCAACACGTTGACGGTCAGCTCCGCCTCGTCACCCGAGAACTGACAGAACGAACCGCCCGCGTCATCCAACACGGCGCGCGCCGTCACCAGTTCCTCGCCCAGCGTCTCGGCCGCCTGCGTCAGGTCGATCCCGGCGCACGGTCCCTCGGGCTCGCCGTCGAGGATGGTCAGCTCCTCGGGGACGCGTTCCAGCGCGAGGACGGCGAGCGTGGCGAACGCCGAGCCGAGTTCGGCGTCAGGGATCTCCGGGAAGCCGCCGGGCGTCTCGCCGTAGACCATGGTGACGATCAGCCCGACGTCGCCGTCGATCGTCCTCAGCTCGCGCGAACGGAGGACGCCGCCCGGGGCGGACATGGCCACCACCTCGGCACGGTCGCCGAGGTCCTCCACCGGACCCGCCTCCCGCCCCTCGAAGGCCGCGAAGAGCTCGTCCTCGTTCGCGCCTCCCACGGTGTAGATCGTCAGGTCGGCCAGTCCCGGGACGTTGTCCGTGTAGTAGCCGCAGCCCGCCAGGCGCCCGCCGGCCCACTGCGGGGCGGCCGACCGTTCGGTGACGTACAGCTCGGGGACGCCGATGATCTCCGCCAGTTCGGCCGGCTCGAAGAGCCCACACTCGTCGAATCCGGTCTGCGCGACCGGCTCCTCGGACTCCTGGGTCTGCTGCTCCTCCCGCTGCTCACCGCCCCCGCCCGCGCCGGCGGTTCCTTCCGCGTCCTCGCCCGGCTCGGACGAGCCTCCGCTCGAACAGCCCGCCACCAGGGCCATGGCCCCCAGGGCCACGGCGAGTCGAGTAGGCCACCTCATGCGCACTCCAAGATCGTGATGCTCGTTCGACGTACCAGAGTGGCGAACGGCGCTTTCTTGCCACTTTCACGCCCGGAGGTTTACCGGCGTCGCCCCGGTCTCCCGTGGAGCGCGCGCTAGCGTCGTGGTCGTGGGCATCGACGAGCGGGCGGGCGGGCGCGGGAGGTTCCGGTTCGCTCCGCCGGGGGCGGCGGGGGCGGCGGGCACGGGCGGGAAGGGCCGTGGCCGGCGGGTGAGGGGACGGCGGGTGAGGGGGCGGCGGGTGAGGGGGCGGTGGGCCGACCTCACGTGGTGGGGCCTGGTGCTGGCCGGGATGCTGAGCATCAACGTGCCGTTCCCGCCGCGGCTCCGGGACGTCGCGGTGGTCGTCGCCGGCACGGCGGTGGCCGCCGTCGTCAACCGCGCCCACCCGCCCGCCGCCCTCGCGTACGGGCTGGCCCTCGCCCAGTGGGACGAGCGGTTCTACGCCGTCGCGGGGCTCGTCGCGTTCCTCGCCGGCCGCCGTCCGGGCCGGGCTCCCGGGCATCCGCTGGCGTGGCTCGCGGCCCTGGCGGTCCCGG
Organism: Streptomyces sp. 4N509B; assembly: GCF_052245655.1. Taxonomy (NCBI): domain Bacteria; kingdom Bacillati; phylum Actinomycetota; class Actinomycetes; order Kitasatosporales; family Streptomycetaceae; genus Streptomyces; species Streptomyces sp. 4N509B. Next base: position 59,306 of record NZ_JBQQBZ010000023.1, on the reverse strand, counting down.
TCGTGATCGCGCTGCCGCGCCCCGGGACCGTGCACGAGCTGGCCAACCTCCCGGTCGAGCTGCTCGTCAGCGTCGTGCCGGCGTGGCTCGTCGGGCGGTACCAGAGTCAGCGGATCGCGCTGGGCCAGGCGGGCTGGGAACGGGCGGCGCGGCTGGAGCGCGAACAGGCCATCGTCGCCGAGCAGACGCGGCTGCGGGAGCGGGCCCGCATCGCCCAGGAGATGCACGACTCCCTCGGCCACGACCTGAGCCTGCTCGCCGTCCGTGCCGGCGCGTTGGAGTACACGGCCGGACTGAACGAGGAGCAGCGCGCCGGGGTGGCCGAGCTGCGCTCGGGCACGGCGGCGGCGCTGGAGCGCCTGCACGACATCATCGGCGTGCTGCGGGAGACCGAGGAGGAGGACCGGGGCGCGCCCACGGACCCGGTGGGGGAGGGCCTGGACGACCTGGTTGACCGCTGCCGCGCCTCCGGCATGGACGTGACACTGCACCGGCCCGGCCCCGCGTCCGGCGCCGGGCGCCCGCCGTTGGTGGAGCAGGCCCTGCACCGCATCGCGCGGGAGGCGCTCACCAACGCCGCCAAGCACGCCCCGGGGGCGCCCGTGCGGATCACGGTCGAGGGGTCCGGGGGGGACACCACCGTCAGGATCGTCAACGGCCCGCCGCCCGAGGTCTCGCCGCCGGCGTCACCGGCCGTGGGGAGCGGGCGCGGCCTGGTCGGCATCCGGGAACGGGCCCATCTCCTCGGCGGCACGCTCGCGGCGGTCGCCACGGCGGACGGCGGGTTCCGCGTCGAGGCGCGCCTCCCCCACCGGCCGGACCACCCCGGGCCTGTGCCGAGGGCGCCGTGGCCTGCGGAGACGGCGGAGACGGCGGAGTCGGCGACGGCGTCGGCCGTGGCGGAACGGATCGCGCAGCAGGACACGCTGCGGCGCCGGTTCGCCCGCTCGCTCGTCCTCGTCGCCGTGGCGGTCGCGTTCGCCGCCGTGGTGTCGCTCTTCGTCCGGGGCACGCCCGAGCTGGACGAGGACGTGTACGAGCGCGCCCGCGTTGGCCAGTCCCGCGCCGAGCTGGCCCCGTCGCTCCCCGACCGCCAGACCGGTGAACGACCGCCCCGCGAACCCCCCGCGCCGCGCGGCGCCCGGTGCGAGTACTACGCGTCGAGCCTCCTCTTCCCCACCCACGTCTACCGCCTGTGCTTCCGCGACGGCCTGCTCGTCTCCCGCCACGAGCTTCCGCTGGAGGAGGACGCCGAGGGGAACGCCCAGGGGAACGCCGTGGAGAACGCCGTTCAGGGCCGGAAGTAGTCCGCCATCAGGTCGCTGACCCACGCCGGCTGCCTGATGTCCACCGCGCTGACGCTGAACTCCACCATCAACGGCTTCACGTCGATGACCGGGGTGCCACAGACCGCGTCGAGGCCCACCACCGTCAGCTCGCGGCCACGGACGGACTCGATGGCGCAGCGCGTCACGCCGATGCGGTTCGGTCGTCGGGGCCCCCGGCCGGCGAAGACGCCGACGGGCGGGAGGTCAGGGCGGCCACGGTAGGGGCTGGGTTCGCGGTGGGCCTCGTCCCCGCGTTCCGGGAACTGGTCGAAGACGAAGAGGATCTCCGCGTGGGAGAAGCCCTCCAGGCCCTGGAGGCATGCCTCGCCGAAGCGCTCGTCGATGGTGATCGTGCTGCGGACGGCACCCCAGTTGTCGGTGTGCTGGACGTCCGTGCGGTTGTTCCGGACCGTACCGATCGATGTGATCTCGAAGCCTGGCATGGCACGGTTCTATCTCTCGGGCGCCTGGTGGGACCAGCGTCGTGCACCCCCACCAGCCGCCCCGGGGAGAGGCGGCGGACGCGGCAGGCGCGGCGGACGCCTAGTCTTCCGGACATGACCGCGCCCGCCCCCGAGCCCGCCCCCGAGCCCACTCCCGAGCCCGACGGCCCCGCGCCGCGCCCCGTGCGCGTCCTCCTCGCCGAGGACGAGCCGCTGATCCGCGCGGGGGTGCGGGCGATCCTCACCGCCGGCCCCGGGATCGACGTCGTCGCGGAGGCCGGCGACGGGCGGGAGGCCGTCGAGCTGGGGCTGCGGCACCGGCCCGACGTGGCCGTGCTGGACATCCGGATGCCGCGACTCGACGGGCTGGCCGCCACGGCGGAGCTGCGGCGCGCCCTCCCGGACTGCGCCGTCGTCATCCTCACCACCTTCGGCGAGGACTCCTACATCACGCGGGCCCTCGACAGCGGCGCCACCGGGTTCCTGCTGAAGACCGGCGACCCGAGGGAGCTGGTCGCGGGCGTCCGGGCGGCGGCGGAGGGCGCCGCGTACCTGTCGCCACGGGTGACGAAGCGGGTCATCAGCCGTCTCGGCCGGGGCCGGCTGTTCCCGGAGCCGGGCCCGGACGGCGCCGAGCGCCTCGGCACGCTCACCGCCCGCGAGCGGGAGGTGCTGGCGCTGCTCGGCTCCGGCCTGTCCAACGGCGAGATCGGCCAACGCCTCGGGCTCACCGAGGGCACCGTGAAGACCCACGTGCGCGCCATCCTGGGCCGCCTCGGTATCCGCAACCGCGTCCAGGCCGCCGTCGTGGCGTACGAGGCCGGCCTGGTCGAGCGGCTGGAGACCTAGGCGTTTCGGGCGTCGGGCGTCGACGTCGGGCGTCGGGCGTCGGGCGTCGGGCGCGTCAGACGTCGCGGCGGCGAAGGACGACGTAGGCGCCGAGCTGGGCGGCGGCGGCCCAGGCCGCCACGACGGCGGCCGACGCCGCCCGGCCGAGCGCGGCGTCGTCAGCGGAGATCATGCCCAGCAGTGTCAGCCCGGCCTCCCCCGGCAGGTACTGCGTCCCGCTCATCCGGACGACCATCGGCACCACCATCATCACCGTCAACACGGCGCTCAACGTCCCGACCGAGCTGCGCAGCAGCGCGCCCACGCCCACCGTCAGCACGGCCGTGAGCACCAGGTACACCACGACGCCGACGACGTCCCGCGCCCCCGACGCGGCGTCCCCCACGCCGTGCGAGCCCAGCGTCGCGTGGCCGAGCCCGAGGCCGACCAGGGCGAGCAGCAGCGCGAACGGGGCCGTCACCGCCGCCACGACCGCCGTCTTCGCCGCCAGCACCCGGCCGCGCCGGGGGTCGGCCGTGAGGGTCGTCCGCATCGCCCCGGTCGCGAACTCGGCCGTCACCGTCAGCATCGCGAAGGCGACCACCCCGAACTGGGCGAAGAGCACCCCGTTGGCCATCGGCTCGCCGAAGCCCATCGTGGACCCGTCCGAGGCGTCGCCGGACTCGACGTCGTTCGCGAAGTCCATGCCGAGAACGCCCGCGCAGCCCGCCAGCAGGACGAGGGCGCTCAGCAGCGCCCACCACGTCGAGCGCACCGACCAGAACTTCGTCCACTCCGACCCCAGCGTGCCGAGCAGCGGCGAGCGGTCAACGGCGGGCGCGGAGGGAACGGGCGTGTGAGCGGGCGTGTGTGCGGGCGCGGCTGGCATGGCGGCGTGCCTTTCGTGGGCGTGGGTGCGGTCGTGTGGGTGCGGTGGTGTGGGTGCGGTGGTGTGGGCGCGGTGGTGTGGGCGCGGTGGCGTCGGACGGTGCTGGTCGGTTCGGGCCGGTCACGAGGCGGTGAAACGGGTGGCGTCGGCCGTCAGCTCCATGTACGCCTGCTCCAGCGACGCCTGCCGCGCGCTGAGCTCCAGCAGCGCGACGCCGAGCCGGTGGGCCAGCAGCCCGACCTCCTCGATCGGAAGGCCGGAGACGACCAGCCGGCCGCCGTCGCCGCCCGGCCCGTTCGACGGCTCGACGCGTCCGCCGCCCGCCACGACCCCCTCGCGCAGCCGGGCGCCCCCGGCCGCGTCGGCGCACCGCACCACGACGGTCGACGCCGCCGAGCTCGACGCGATCACCTCGGCGAGCGGGGCGTCCGCGATCAACCGGCCCTTCCCGATCACGACCACCCGGTCGGCCATCAGCTCCATCTCGCTCATCAGGTGGCTGGAGACGAAGACCGTCCGCCCCTCCTCCGCCAGCGACCGCAGCAGGCCACGAATCCACAGCACGCCGTCGGGGTCGAGGCCGTTGACCGGCTCGTCGAAGACGAGCACCCCCGGGTCGCCCAGCAGGGCCGCCGCGATGCCGAGCCGTTGGTGCATGCCGAGGGAGAACCCGCCGCACCGCTGCCCCGCCACGTCGGTGAGGCCGACGACGTCGAGGACCTGCTGCACGCGCCGCGCCGGGATGTGGTGAGTGCGGGCCAACGCCCGCAGGTGCGTGCGGGCGGCGCGGCCCGGGTGGAGCGCCTTCGCGTCGAGGAGCGCGCCGACCTCCCGCAGCGGGTGGCGCAGCTCGCCGTAGGGCCTGCCCGTGACGAGGGCCCGGCCGGCGGTGGGGCGGTCCAGGCCGAGGATCATCCGCATGGTGGTCGACTTGCCCGCGCCGTTGGGGCCGAGGAAGCCCGTCACCTGGCCGGCTCCGATGGTGACCGTGAGGTCGTCCACGGCGGTGCTGTCGCCGAACCGTTTGGTGAGCCGCTCCAGGGTGATCATCGTCCCGCTCCTGTGCCGATGTGCTGGTGTTGTCGCACCCACGACGCTAGGAACGGGCGGAGGGCCGGGACATCTGTCCGTCGACGCCCGTCGCCTCTGTCTTTCGACAGAGGCGAGCTAGCGTCGGAGGCGTGGCGTTCGGGGATGACGACGAGGCGGCTCGCGGCCGGTGGGAGTTCGCCGTGGCGGCGGCGGCGAGCCGAGGCCGCGCGCCCGGGATCGTGTCGATGGTGGGCTACCGCGCGCTGGACGTTCCCGAGCACGTCCACCGGGGCCTGCCGTCGCCGTCGTTGACGTTCGTCCTCAGCCTCGACGAGGGCGTCGAGGCCACCGCCACGGCCGAGGCGCTGCCGGCCGCGCGTCCGCACCCGGTGCTCCTCGGCGGCCTGCACGTCGCCGCGAGCCACGTCAGGCAGCGTCCCGGGCAGGCCGGGGTGCAGCTGGCGGTGCACCCGCTCGCCGCCCGCGCGCTGTTCGGGGTGCCGGCGGCCGAGCTGAGCGTGACGGACTTCGACGGGACGGCGGTCCTGGGCCGCCGGGTGGAGGAGCTACGCGAGCGGGTCGCCGGGGCCGCGACGGCGGCCGGCGGGTGGCGGGCGGCGTTCGCGCTGGTCACCGACTGGTGCCGGGCCCAGGCGGCGCGACGGGACCGGGACCGGGAGGGGAGCCGGGGCGGCGCCGTGGTGCGCCCCGAGGTGGCGCACGCCTGGCGGCTGCTGGCACGCGAACGGGGGCGGGTCCCCGTCGCCGCGCTGGCGGAACGGGTCGGGCTCAGCGCGCGACACCTGACGACGCTCTTCGGGCGGGAGGTGGGCCGCTCGCCGAAGACAGTCGCGACGCTGATGCGCTTCGAGCACGCGACCACCCTGATGGCGGACGCGGCACGCCGAGGCGGTCGGGTCGATCTCGCCGCCGTCGCCGCGCGCGGCGGCTACTGCGACCAGGCGCACCTCACACACGAGTTCGGCCGGTTCGCCGGGACGTCGCCGCGCGGCTGGCTGGCCGAGGAGTTCCGAAACATACAAGACGGGGGCCACGCGGGCTGGCCAGAGTTGGCCCCATGAACAACGACGCCGCGAACGCCGCGAACACTGCGAAGGCCCCGATCCCGACCCCGACCGTGTGGCTGACGCTCCAGGCCACCGACGCCCCCGCGCTGATCGACTACTACGTGGACACCTTCGGCTTCGTCCTGACCGCACGGCACGGTGAGGGCGACGTCGTCGACCACGCCGAGCTGCTGTGGCCGGAGGGCAGCGGCGGCATCATGCTCGGCACCCACCGCCCCGGCCGCGCCTGGTCCCGGGAGCCCGGCACGGCCGGCGGATACGTCGTCACCACCGACCCCGACGCCCTGCACGAGCGGGTCGTCGCACGGAACGCCGACGTCATCCGCCCGCTCGCGGACACGGACTACGGCTCCCGCGAGTTCGCCGTCCGCGACCCCGAGGGCAACCTGTGGTCGTTCGGCACCTACCCCGGGCAGGCACGCTAGGCCGGCAACGGCCCTACTCCGATGGGGTCGTTCGCTGTACCCCTGCTGCCCCTGGGGCGTACCGTTCCGATTGTCTACGTCAGAACGGGAGCCATACTGTCATGTCTGCCTATATCGGCGACAGGCTGCGCGAGGCGCGGAAGCGGGCCGGTCTCACGCAGCACGAACTCGCCCGCGCTTCAGGCGTCTCCCTTTCCCTCATTCGCAAACTGGAACAGGGCGACCGGCGTGACACGCGGCTGGAGACCCTTCACCGTCTGGCTGTGGCCCTGGAGACCACCACGACCGCCCTGATCCTCGAACACGCCGACGAGCAGGACGTGGCCGTCGCTTCGCCCGAGCAGTGGAACGCGGTCCGAGCCGCGCTCGACGGCACCGACGGCGAGATCGACGAGGCGCCCACCGCCGAAGGCGTACGCGCCGGATACGCCACCGCGACGGAGCTCTACCGCGCCGGAGACTTCGCCGGTATCGGCGCCATGCTGCCTTCCCTGATCCGCGACGCCGACGCACTGGCCGACATCGCCGCCGAAGGTCCCACCCTGCGCATGCGGGTGCTGACCATGACGGGACGTCTGATGACGCAGACGCGGCAGTACGACGCCGCGCGGATCGCACTCGCACGGGCGGAACGCGATGTGCCGGACATGATTCACGGCGTGGCCCTGACGAACGTCCGGTGCTTCTTCCTGCTTCGACGTGGCCGACTGTCCGATGCGTTGACCCTGGCCGCCACGTGGGCGGAGGACATCGAGCCACGGCGGATGTCCCGCGCGACGACTCTCGATCTGGCCGCGTGGGGATGGGTGCTGCTGCGCACCGCAGCGGCCGCCGCTCGGGACGGGAGGCACGGGGAGGCGGAACAGGCGCTGGCCCTGGCGGAGTCTGCGGCAGCCGCGATGGGCCGCAGGCAGTCGTCGCTGCCCCACCTCGGGCTGCTTCACGAGTACTCACGCTCCACCGTGGAGATGCAGCGGGCGGAGTACGCCATGGTCCGCGACCAGCCGGACGAGGTGCTGCGTATCGCGCGCGGTGTGGATCTGGCCCGGATGCGGAAGACCAGCGGAAACCGGAATCGTCATCTGCTGGACGTGGCGGCGGCGTACACACGCCTGCGGCGGTACGACGCGGCCATGGAAAAGCTGACGCGGGTGTGGCAGGACGCGCCGCAGTGGTTGCCGAACCAGAGGTACGCGCGGGACATCGTGGGTCGGCTCGTCGAGCGCAGACGAACCCTGACGCCGGGGATGCGGACGCTGGCAGACGCGGTCAGGCTTCCGCTGTAACGCGCTGTGGCACTTAGCCGCACAGCCCGTCAAAGTGACATTGAACTGGGGCATCGGGCTGCGTAGCGTCCTGGCATCGACACTCCGTGCACAGCACGTCACTGGAGCGGATCATGCCTGAACAGCCCGCATCGCCCATCCCCTCTCCTGCCGCGCCACTGCCGGTGTGGTTGCCGCCTGATGGTGTCAGTTTGCGGAGTGTTCCGTGTGGGCGGTGGTTTGATGCCGTTCGTGTGCCGGAGCGGGTGGCTGGTGTGGTGGTGGATGCGTTGGCGGGGCGGTCGGGGGCGGTGATGGCGGACAGCTGTGACGGTGTCTGCTTCTGGCTGGTGAGACCGGGGGCGGCGCGTGGCTGGGAGGACGAGCTGCCGGTGCAGGTGTACTGCGTCGCCTGTCACCTGCTGGTGCCCTCGATCGCTCCGCACCGCAACCGGTGGGTGGAGTGGCTGGTCCGGCCCGAGCCGGGCTGGGACGGCCTGACCGACCCCGGCCTGTTGCACCAGGCGCTGACGATCGCCGTCGCCGGGGCGGGAGGAGCCCGGTGATCGGGGGCCTGCACAACGGCAGGGAGGTGCTGCGCGACGTCGCGCATCCCTGGATCGGGCAACGGGTGGTCGAGCCCCGAACCGGCAGGACCGGCCGGCTCGGGCTGGTCGTCGAGCACGTCGCCTACGACGTCCTCGGACGCGAACGCGTCCTGTGGACCGAAGCCCACCTACGACCCACCGACGGCTCCGGCTGGGAGTGGCGAGCCAACCTCGACAAGCTCACCCTCAACGCCGACCACCAGCACCACAACCGATAGGCCCGCGAAGAATCCCGGCCACCCCCCACAGCGGGGCGGCCGGGCAAGTCCCCCGACCGGACCAGCCCCGAGCGGCCAAGCGGCGCGCCGCCGCTCCCGCCCCGGTCCGCCCCTTCGCTGGGGTGCCGCAACGCGGTGAGGGACACACCCGCCCACCCCGGGGAAACCGCTGATTCACACCCACAACCCCCGGGGTGGGCACCAAGACCCCCACCGCCAGGGCACGCCCCCACGCCCGTGCCCTGGCGAGTCTCGCGGCCTCGGCCTGTCAGCCGAACCGGTCGGGCCGTTGGGACCCGGTCGGCCGCGCAGCCGTTGCGGCCGGGTGGTTGAAGGCGTTGATGACGGCGATCAGCGAGGCGAGTGCCGCCAACTCGTTCTCGTCGTGGTGCTTCGCGGCGTCGGCCCACGCCTCGTGCGTGATGCCGCCGGCGGCGCCGGCCAGGCGGGTCCCCTGCTCCGCCAGCTCCAACGCCGCGCGCTCGGCGTCGGTGAAGACCGTGGCCTCACGCCAGTTCGCCACGAGGCCGAGCCGCGCCGACGACGTCCCGTCGCGCGCGGCGCCCCGCGCGTGCGTGTCGACGTAGGTACCGCGACCGTTGATCTGACTCGCCCGCAGCAGTACCAGCTCCCGCGTCACGGGTGAGAGGGGCGAGTCCGCCACCGACGCGAGGAACGACACTGCCCGCGCCGCGACCGGGTTCTCGGCGAGGTTCAGGTGAGCTTCCATCAGCACTCCTGCTGTGTGTTTGGGGGGTGCACCTCTCAGACGTGTGGGATCGGCGGCAGGGGACACAACGGGGATCGGAAACGCGTGTGACGCGCGTCTCATCCGTCCGTCGTCCGGGTGGTCGCGTCCCCGGCCCCGCCCGAACGGTCGGGGGCGCAGCACGTGACGCTTCGTCACCCCGCCGAAAATTGACGTGTGTTCACCGGCTCTTCAAGCCGAATTTGACATGCACACTTCCGTTTACGCGCGTAGCTTGCTACAACGGTTCGGTCTCTGCCGATGGAGGTCCCGTGAGACTGACCAGATCCCTCTCCGCCGTATCCCTCCTCGTATCCGCCTTCCTCCTGTCCCTGCTGGGCGCGAGCCCGGCCCAGGCCGCCGGGCCCGCCTACGTGGCGCTCGGAGACTCGTACTCGTCCGGCAACGGCGCCGGAAGCTACATCTCGTCAAGCGGCGACTGTCACCGCAGCAACAACGCCTACCCGGCGCGTTGGGCCAGGGCCAACAGCCCGTCGTCCTTCACCTTCGCCGCCTGCTCCGGCGCGGTGACCACGACCGTGATCAACAACCAGCTGGGCGCGCTCAACTCGTCCACCGGACTCGTGACCATCACCATCGGCGGCAACGACGCCGGCTTCGCCGACGCGATGACGACGTGCGTGACCAGCTCGGACAGCACCTGCCTGAACCGGCTCGCCACCGCCCGTTCGTACATCACGAACACGCTGCCCAGCCGCCTGAACGCGGTCTACTCCGCCATCGACTCCCGCGCCCCCAACGCCCGCGTCGTCGTGCTGGGGTACCCGCACATGTACATCGAGCCGTCCCCCTGGTACTGCCTGGGCCTGAGCAACACCAAGCGCGAGGCCATCAACGACACCTCCGACGTGCTGAACTCGGTGATCTCCGCCCGCGCCGCCGCGTACGGCTTCCGCTACGGCGACGTCCGCCCGACGTTCAACAACCACGAGCTGTGCTCCGGTGACGACTGGCTGCACGACCTGGCGTTGCCGATCTGGGAGGCGTACCACCCGACGAGCACGGGCCACGGCAGCGGCTACCTGCCGGTGCTCAACGCCAACGACTGACCCGGCTCGCTCGCCGCTTCCCACCGCACGCGGGCGTTGTGCGTCCTGCGCGCGGCGGCCGTGCCCAGTGCCCCGGAACACTCGGAGTTCCGGGGCACGCGCGTCCGAAGCGGCTCCCGCTCAGGTCGCGGGCAGCGACTCCACCCTGGTCACCTGGCCGTCTCCGTCGAAGCTCAGGTCGTAGCCCACGTGCGAGCGCTCCGAAGGCGACAGGGCCGTCAGCCTGCTGAGGAACTCGGCCTGGGAGTACGAGGCGGCCTGCGTCTCGTCACCGATCGGGACCGACAGCAGCACCTGGGCGTCCTCGGCCAGGGGAACCTCGGTGTAGGGGCCTTCGCCGGGGGTGATCACCCACGCCTCGAACTGCTCGTGGACCTCCTTCTGGGCGGTCCGCACCGACAGGTAGGTCTGCCCGTCGCTGGTCCAGGCGTCCTCGATCTGCACGAACTGCTTGGTGCCGGCCCAGGCGGCGGCATCGGTCGACGCCCCGTCGTCGTCCGGCTCCGCGGTGCCCTCCGAGTCCGCGGTGCCCTCCGAGTCCGCGTCGCCTGCCTGGTCCGCGCCGCCCGAGCCCGCCGTGTCGTCCGGCCCGGTGGCCGAGGCCGTCTCCTCGACCGACGCGGAAGGCGACGTCGAGACGTCGGACGAGGCCTCCGACGCCGGTCCCCCGTCGTCACCGCTGCACCCGGTCAGGGCCGCCAGGCTGAGAACAGCGAGAGCGGTGAGGCAGCGCAGGCCGGCCCGGCGGTGCGAAAGGCGCGTGGTCATGGGACCCCCCAGGGATCGAGTGGTTCGGGTTACGTGATCTCTACGCGCCACCCCACCCCCGGGTTGCACCCGATCTGTCGTTCTTTCTCGGCCACCCGTCCCGGATCTCCCCGTAGCGAGCCGGCACGCTCAGCCAGCGTGCTCGCTCGGCCCGATCCGTCGCCCCGTGACACCTCTGCGACCCGCACGAATTGTCCTGTCATGGCGAGGGCATCGATGGTTCAGTGACATGTGACAGTGAAATGACGCGACGAGGCGGGACGGAGGGGGACGGATGAGCCCTGCTGGCGCTGGCGCCGATGGTGGCACCGCTGGGACTGGCGTGGAAGCCGAGGCCGGTGCGGGTCGTCCCCGGCGGCGGTCGGTCGGTGTCGCGGTGGTCGGGTTCGGATGGATGGGGCGGGTCCACACCCGGGCGTACGCCCGTCTGCCGCACCACTTCCCCGCGCTGCCGCTGCGCCCGGAGCTCGTCGCCGTCGCCGACGAGGTGCCCGGCCGGGCGGAGGAGGCGGCCGAGCAGTTCGGCTTCGCCACGGCGAGCCGGGACTGGCGGGAGCTGGTGGCCGACCCGCGCGTCGAGGCCGTCAGCGTCACCGCCCCGAACTTCCTGCACCGCGAGATCGGCCTCGCCGTGGCGGCGGCCGGCAAGCACCTGTGGATCGAGAAGCCCGTCGGGCTGACCGCCGACGACGCCCGCGCCGTCGCCGACGCCGCGAGGACCGCCGGCGTCCGGAGCGCCGTCGGCTTCAACTACCGCAACGCGCCGGCCGTCGAGGCGGCGCACCGGATGATCGCCGCAGGGGAGCTCGGCGCCGTCACGCACGCCCGCGTCCGCCTCTTCAGCGACTACGCCGCCCACCCGAACGCCGCCCTGACCTGGCGGTACGAGCGGGAGCGCGGCGGCAGCGGCGTGCTCGGCGACCTCGCCTCCCACGGCATCGACCTGGCCCGCCACCTGCTGGGGCCGATCGCCGCCCTCACCGCCGACACGGCCGTCTTCCTCCCCGAACGCGCCCGCCCCACGGGCGCCACCGCGGGGCACGTCCGCGTCGTGGACGGCGCGGCCGTGATGGGCAGGGTCGAGAACGAGGACTACGTCTCCTGCCTGCTGCGCTTCGCCTCCGGCGCGCGCGGCGTGCTGGAGGCCAGCCGGGTCGCGGTCGGCGAGCAGAACGCGTACGGCTTCGAGATCCACGGCACGAAGGGCGCGGTCTCCTGGGACTTCCGGCGGCTCAACGAGCTGCGCGTCAGCCGCGCCACGCCCGAGGCGGCCTACCAGGACCAGCCCGTCGCCACCGTCCACGCCGGTCCGGGCGACGGCGACTTCGCCGCCTTCCAGCCGGGGGCGGCCAACGCGATGGGCTACGACGACCTGAAGGTCATCGAGGCCCACCGCTTCCTGCTCTCGGTCGCCGACGGCGTCCCCCGTGGCGCGACGCTCGACGACGCGGTGCGGGCCGCCACCGCGCTGGACGCGATGACCCGTTCGGCGGCGGAGGGCGGCTGGGTCCCGGTGGAGACCGAACGGGAGACCGGGGACGCACGGAACATCCAGGAGACCGGGGACGCACGGGACACCCGGGACGCAAGGGACGCCCGGGCCACCTAGGAAGCCTGGGGGTTCACGGGGCGAGCCGCGCCGCCGGGGGCGGCTCGTGCGCCTTCCGGTAGGCGGTCGGGGTCACGCCCACCTCCCGCCTGAAGATGGTCCGGAAGTTCGCGGCCGTGCCGAATCCCGTCGCCCCCGCGATGCGCTCCACGGACCAGTCGGAGGATTCAAGAAGTCGACGCGCTCCGAGAATGCGCTGTTGGACGACCCAGTGCATGGGAGGCATTCCCGTCTCCCGCACGAACCGGCGAATGAAGGTCCTTCGCGAGAGGAGACTGTGGTCCGCCATGCGCTGCACGGTGATCGGCGACCCGATGTTCTGGAGGACCCATTCCCGCGTCGCGCTCAGCGTGTCCCGGGCGGGCGTCGCCGTGTCCGTGTACTGCGGCTCGGTGGCGCCGCGTGCGGCGGAGAGGACGACGTCCTTCGCGACGTCGTCCGCGACGGTGGTCCCGAAGTCGGACTGGACGACGTGGAGGCACGCGTCGATTCCCGCGCCCGCGCCCGCCGACGTGAGAAAAGGGCCGTCCTCGACGAACAGGCGGTTCTCCACGACGTCGATTCCGGGATACCCGGTCCGGAGCTCGTGGGTGTGGCGCCAGTGCGTCGTGGCCGACCGCCCGTCCAGCACGCCGCTGGCCGCGAGGGCGAACACGCCCGTGCAGACGGCCACGATGCGGGCGCCCCGCGCGGCCGCTCCCCGCAGCACCTCCAGGTACTCCTCGGGGACCGTGCGGCTCGGGTCCTCGTATCCCGGGACGACGAGGACGTCGGCGAACTCCGCCTCGCACAGCGCGTGCGTGGGCCGGATGTCGGCGTCGACGCCGCCGCGTGGCGGCTGGTGGCCCGACGCCCTCCCCGGGGTGGGGTGGGGCGCCCCGCAGACGAGGACCCGGTAGCCCCGGTGCTGGCCGAACACGTGCGCCGCGATGCTGACGTCGAGCGCGTACGCCCCCGGCACCGCGACGATCGCGACGGCCAGCGCACCCTGTTCGTGCGCGCGTTCTCCTCCATGCACCCGTCCAGCGTACGAGGGCGGCGGAGGGTACCCGGAACGCGGTTCTGGCACGATCCTTGCCGGGAGTGGCACAAGCGCCTCTGGCTGGCCCCGGCCGCTCGCTCCTATCGTTTTCCCGTCCGGGAAAAACCCCGGCGAGGGAGGAATTCCGACGATGCGGAGCAGCATGAGCGACACACAGCAGGTCGAGAACTTCGGAGTCCCCTGGGAAAGGGAATTCGGATACGTTCAGGCCATCCGGCGCGGCGACACCGTCTACCTCTCCGGTCAGGTGGCGCACAAGGGGTCGGAAATCGTCGCCCCCGCGCCCGTGAACGAGGACGGAAGTGTCACCGACTTCTCCAACACGGGCGAGCAGCTGCGCCAGTGCTACGCCAACGCGGCGGAACTCCTGCGGCGTTTCGGCGCCTCGCTCGACGACGTCGTCGAGGAGGTCATCTTCGCGCTCGACCTCGACGCGATCGACGCCGTCGCGGGGCCGGTGCGCAAGGAGGCGTACGGGCGGCCGGACCCGCAGGTGACGAGCACGGTGGTCGGCACTCCCCGGCTGGCCTTCCGTGAGCTGTTGGTCGAGGTCAGGCTCGTCGCGCGCGTGTGACGGGGTGGCTGCCGGCCTCGATGCCGTCGAGGATCGTGGTCACGCCGAGGAGGAACAGGCCGTCGAAGTCGTCGTTCCCCAGCTGGGCGTGGCGGGTGAGGGTGGGGTACCGGTCGCCCTGGTCGGCGATGAACCGCTCGGTGGCGCGGCGCAGCTCGGCCTCGTCGGCCGGGTCGCGGACGCGGTCGTGGAAGGTGTTCTCGGCGGCGACGAAGCCCTGCACGTAGTAGCTGAGGGCGCCGACGGCGGCGACGAGGTGAGGGCCGGTCAGGCCCGCGCGGACCAGCTGGGCGTAGAACGCCTCGGAGCGGGCGAGGGCGTTGGGGCCGACGAGGGGGCGCGTGGCGGCCAGGGCGGGGACCCACGGGTGGCGCCGCATCACCGCGCGGCTGCGGGTCAGGTGGCGCGTCAACGCCTCCCGCCAGGGCGGTTCCACCTCCCCGTCCCTCCCGCCCGCGTCGCCTTCCCCTCCCGCGCCGTCGGGCCCGTCGTGCGTGCCGTCGGGTTCGTCGTGCGTGCCGTCGGGTTCGTCGAGTTCGATCTCGCCGAAGACGGTGTCGAGGGCGAGGTCGAGCACGTCCTCCCGCCCGCCGACGTACTCGTACACCGACATCGTGCCCGAGCCCAGCCGGGCGGCGAGGCGGCGCATCGACACGCCCGCGACGCCCTCGGCGTCGAGGAGTTCGACCGCCGCCCGCGCGATCCGCTCGCGCGAGAGCCGGGGCTTCCTGGGCCGCTCCTCGTCGAACCAGACGGCGTGCGGTGTCCGTGGTGGCCGCGCCATGGTCGCGTCCGTCCTCTCCTGACTGACCCCACCCGGTCTCGTCCGTACAGCGTACGGAAAACCGTACGGCTAGCTTCGGGCCATGGCCAGGAGCACCGCGACGATCACCATCACGCCGACCGAACGGGACTGGCAGCGCCGCTACGCGCTGCTGGCGCTGCGCGTCAACCGCCGGCTGACGGCGACGGAGGGCGGCACCGTGCTCATCTACCGGGGCCCCGAGGAGCTGCGTGCGCGGGCCGAGGCCGAGGACCCGCCGCCCGTCGGACGGCTGGTGGACGAGGCGGACGAACTCCTCGCGGCGCTGGCGGGCGTCGCCGCGTTCACGCCGCCCCGCGCCCGGTACCTCGCCGCCCACGTGCGCGCCCTGCGCGCGGTCGCGCGGCGGCTCGACGGTGAGGAACGGCCGCTGGCGGAGTACGCCCGCGCCTGTCTCGGCGTCGAGGCCGACCCGCTGCCCGAGGAGCTGTTCGAGGACGCCCACGACCGGCTGGCCGCCGCGCTGCCGTCGGGTCCTGGCTCGCTCGCCGAACGGCTCCACGCCTGGCAGGCCGCCCACAGCCTGCCGCCCGGGGAGCTTCCCGCGCGCCTGCCCGACCTCGTCGCCTCGGCCGTCGCCGAGACCCGGCGGCGCACGGCCGCCACCATCGTGCCGCTGCCCGAGGACGAGGTGGTGTCCTGCCGGCTCCAGCCCGGCGCGCACTTCGCCGCCGCCGGGCACTACGAGGGCGGTGTCCGCTCGACGATCTTCGTCAGCGCGGACCTCCCGTTCAACCTCGCGAACCTCCTCTACGTGGTGGCCCACGAGGGCCACCCAGGACACATCGCCGAGTCGCTGCTGAAGGAGCGCGTACTCCGTGAGGAGCAGGGGCGTCTCGAACAGGGGGTGCGGCTCCTGCCCACCCCGCCGTTCGTGCTCAGCGAGGGCCTGGGGCTCCACGCGGAGGAGATCCTCTTCCCCGGCGACGAGGCCCAGGCGTGGCTGAGCGACCGGGGCCTCCTGCGACGGCACACGGGCCGGGCCGGCTTCGACCTGGCGGCGATCCACCGTGCGCAGAACGATCTCCTCGCCGCCTGGGGCAACGCCGCGTTCCTGGTCGCCGAGGGGCGGGGCGAGGCGGAGGTCGCCGCGTACCTGACCCGGTGGGCGCTGCTGTCGGAGAGCGAGGTGGCCCTCGTCCTGCGCCTGCTGCGCTCCGCGACCGCCTGCCTGTACCAGCTCGCCTACGTCCACGGCTGGCGTCTGCTCGACGCCTGGCTCGACGCCGCCCGAAGCCGCGAGGACCGCGCCGGCCGCGTCCGGCGGCTCCTCACCGAGCAGCTGCTGCCGTCGGACCTGCTCAGCGACGGCCCCCGCGACGCTGCCGCTGACCCCGCTGGCCCCGCTGGCCCCGCTGACCGCGCTGACCCCGGGCCCGGCGGCCCCGGGCCGCTTCCCGGTCAGGCGGCGGAGGAGACGTCACCTCCTCCAGGGTGACGAGCCAGCCGTCCACGCCGGGCGCCCCGCTCGGGCCCCCGAACGGCGCCGCCCAGTCCGTGGCCGGGCTCAGCCGCAGCCGGTCCGACGGGCGCTCGCTCCAGCGGTGGCTCACGACGTGGATCGCGGCGACCCGGGCGCTGACCCGTTGGGACTCGCCGTCCAGGACGCCGTGGTGGGAGGCCACGACCATGCCGTGCAGGCGGGCGCCCGGGGGCGGCGAGGCCGGGGCGCGCTCCACCGCCGTGCGCCGCAGGGCGGGGAGCACGTCGGGGTCGAGCTCGGTGAGGTGGTCGCGCCACACGGCGAGGCCCTCCTCGTCGAGCTCCATCAGCCCCAGCTCCCAGACCACCTCCTCCCCGAGGTGGAACGGGTCGCCGCAGCAGCCGAACTCCCACTCCTTGTAGTACGCCCGCACCGTCGCCGGTGCCGTCGCCGTCCTCGCGGTCCCGTCCGCACTCGCCGTCACGGCGGCCACCCCCTCCCGCCCTCACCATGCCAGGCCGCGTGGCCGTGGCGCCCTGCTTTTTCGCGACGCGCGGGCCGACGCCAGCGGGGAGCGCCGGAGGGGAGGGAGTAGGCGGCTTCCCGCGCGTACGCCAGGGAGAGCAGGGCGGGTGCCGACGGCCGTACGACGACCCGCGACACCCCCGCGCGGGAGGCTCGCAGACGTAGGAGAGACACCGACGACAGAGAGCCAGAGAGGAAGTGACGGGGGATGAACGCCCTGGCACAGGCACGGGATCGACGGGATCGACGGGATCGAACGGCGGTCGCCGCCCGCGTCGTCGACGCCGTCAAGGTCTACGGCACCGGCGGCACCGAGGTGCGCGCGCTGGACGGGGTGAGCGTCGACTTCCCGGCCGCCCGCTTCACCGCGATCATGGGCCCCTCGGGGTCGGGCAAGTCCACACTCATGCACTGCGCGGCCGGGCTCGACACGCTGACCTCGGGCGCGGCCTACATCGGCGACGCCGAGCTCAGCGGCCTGGACGACCGGGGGCTCACGCTGCTGCGCCGCGCGCGCGTCGGCTTCGTCTTCCAGGCGTTCAACCTGCTGCCGACGCTGACCGTCGCGGAGAACATCACCCTCCCCATGGACCTGGCGGGCGACCCCGGCGACGCCGCGTGGATCGAGACGCTGATCGACGTCGTCGGGCTGCGGGACCGGCTGCGCCACCGGCCCAGCGAGCTCTCCGGCGGGCAGCAGCAGCGCGTCGCGGTCGCCCGCGCGTTCGCCAGCAGGCCGGAGGTCGTCTTCGCCGACGAGCCGACGGGCAACCTCGACTCCCGCTCGGGCGGCGAGGTGCTGCGCCTGCTGGCGCGGAGCGTGCGGGAACTGGGGCGGACGGTGGTGATGGTGACGCACGACCCGGTGGCCGCCTCGCACGCCGACGAGGTCGTCTTCCTCGCCGACGGGCGCCTGGTGGACCGGATGGCGGAGCCGACGACGGAGCGGGTGCTGCGGCGCATGCGCGACCTGGCCGGGGACACCGGCGGCGCGGACGGCACCGGCGGCACCGGCGGCACCGGCGGCACTGACGGCACTGACGGCACTGACGGCATCGGCGGCGCGGACGAGGAGACCGCGAAGGAGGTCCGGTCATGAGCACGAGAACCACGACGCACACGGCACGCGACGCGACGGGAAGCACCGCCCGCACGGGGGTCCGGCTGAGCCTCGCCTCCCTGCGGGCCCACCGCCGCCGCTTCGTGGGCACCTTCCTCGCCGTGCTGCTGGGCACCGCGTTCCTCAGCGGCACCCTCGTGATGGGCGACACCCTGCGGGGCGCGTTCGACACGCTCTTCACGGACGCGGGCACCGGCACCGACGCCGTCGTCCGCAGCGAGGACGAGATCGTCGTCGGCGACGAGCAGCCGATACGGGAGCCCGTGGAGACCTCGCTCGTCGACGGGATCCGCGCCCTGCCGCAGGTCGCGGCCGTCGAGCCGGACATCCGGGGCACCGGTCGCCTGCTCGGCGCCGACGGCGAGCCGCTGGGCGGCGGCGGGCCGCCGACCACCGCGGGGAACTGGATCAACGACTCGGCGCTGAACCCGTACGACCTGGTGGACGGCCGGGCGCCCGAGCGGCCGGGCGAGATCGTCGTCAACCGTGGCGCCGCCACCGACGGCGACCTCGCGGTGGGCGACACCACCACCCTGCTGACCCCCGACCCGGTGCGGGTGACGGTCACCGGCATCGCGGTCTTCGGCGGCGAGGACGGCATGGGCCAGACCACGTTCGCCGGCATGACCCGCGCCGACGCCGAGCGGTACCTGACGGCCACCCCGGGCCAGGCCGAGAGCCTGCTGGTGCGGGCGGCGGACGGCACGGGACAGGACGAGCTGGTGGCGGCGCTCGCGCCGCTCCTGCCCGACGGCGTCGAGGCCGTGTCGGGCGAGCAGGTCACCGAGGAGAACCTCGACGACATCGCCGGCATGTTCCTGTCCGGCTTCACGATGGGCCTGACGGGCTTCGCGGTGGTGGCGCTGCTGGTGGCGACGTTCAGCATCCACAACACCTTCGCGATCATCGTCGCCCAGCGCACCCGGGAGAACGCGCTGCTGCGCGCCCTCGGCGCGACGCGGCGGCTGGTGGTGGCGCAGACGATGGCCGAGGCGGCGGTGGTCGGGGCGGTGGCCGCGGGCGTCGGGCTGCTGGGTGGGCTCGGCATCGCCGTCGGGCTCCAGGCGCTCTTCCCCGCCGTGGGCTTCCCCTTCCCCGACGGGCCGCTGGTGGTGAAGGGCGGCGCGTTGGCGCTGTCCGTGGCCGTCGGCGTGGTGGTGTGCGTCGGCTCGGCGCTGCTGCCGGCCCTGCGGGCGGGGCGCGTCGCGCCGCTGGCGGCGCTGCGGGAGACGGCCGTCGACACCTCGGGCACCTCCCGGGGCCGCACGGTGGCCGGGGCGCTGCTCGGCGTCGCCGGTGTCGGGCTGACGGCCTTCGGCGCGGCGGGCGGCACGGGGGGCGGCTCGGTGACGCTGACGGTGCTCGGGTCCGTCGCGACGCTGGTGGCGTTCGTGACGCTCGGCCCCGTCGCCGCGGCCTTCGCGCTGCGCGCGCTGGGCGGCCCCTCGGGTGCGCGCCGAGGCCGCCGACGGGCACGGGGCGCGCGGGGCCTGCGGGGCGCGCGGGGTCTGCGGCTCAACGTCTCGCTGGCGCGGCGGAACGCGCTGCGCAACCCCCGGCGCACGGCCGCGACGGCCACCGCGCTGATGATCGGCGTCGCCGTGGTCTCCCTGTTCACGGTCTTCGGCGCCTCGCTGAAGACCTCGCTGGACGAGACCGTCTCGCGCGCCTTCGCGGGTGACGTCGCCGTCCGGGCGCCCGGCTTCGCCACCGAGGGCACGGACCTCAGCCCCGACCTCGCCCCCGCCGTCGCCGGCCTGCCCGAGGTGGACACCGCGCTCGGCCTCGGCCGGGGCGTCGCGGAGGTCGAGGGCGACGGCGAGCAGCTGACGGTGACCGACCCGGGCGCGTTGGGCCGCGTCCTCGACCTCGGCGAGGTGACGGGCCGGCTGACCGGCCTGGGCCCGGGCGGCGTCGCGGTCTCCGCCGACGAGGCCGAGGCCCACGGCTGGGGCGTCGGCGACACCGTCGCCCTCACCTTCGCCGACCGGGAGACGAGCGAGCTGACCGTCCGGGCCGTCTACGAGCAGGACGACCTGGCAGGGGACTACGTCGTCACCCGCGAGGCGTGGGCGCCGCACGCGCGGCAGGACGCCGACACCCTCGTCGCCGTCACGTTCGCCGACGGCGTCTCGACGGAGGAGGGCCAGGCGGCCGTGGCGGCCGTCGCGGCGGAGTTCGGCAACCCGGAGGTGCAGACGCGCGAGGAGTACGCCGCCTCCGCCGGGGAGGGCGTGGACCTGATGCTGACGCTGGTCTACGCGCTGCTGGGCCTGGCGGTGCTGATCGCGCTGCTCGGCATCGCCAACACCCTCACCCTCGCCGTGCACGAGCGGACCCGCGAGCTCGGCCTGTTGCGGGCCGTGGGGCAGACGCGGCGGCAGCTGCGGGCCGTGGTGCGGTGGGAGTCGGCGCTGGTGGCGGCGTTCGGAACGGTGGGCGGGCTGGCGCTCGGCGGGTTCCTGGGCTGGGCGCTGGTCCGGGCCACGGACTCGGCCGGCACCGGGGCGTTCACCGTGCCGCCGACGCAGCTCGCGGTGGTGGCCGTGGTCGGCCTCGCGGCCGGCGCGCTGGCGGGCGTCCGCCCGGCGCGGCGGGCGGCGCGGCTGAACGTGCTGCGCGCCATCGCCACGGAGTAGCCGGGCGAACGGCCCGGGCGAAGGCGGCCGGGGCAGCCGGCGCCGCATGGCACCGGAGGAGGACACCAGGACGTGGGCCCGTCGTGAGACGGGTCCACGTCCGTCGTGAGACGGACCCCCGAGGATCGGCACCCAAGCCGACGACGACCGTCGGTCACGGCCCGTACCGTGATGCCCGTGACCGAGACCAAGCCCCCAGACCGGACGAGCCGACTGGCGACAGGCGAGAGCCTGCGCTCCGATCTCCGCTCCGCCCGCAGCGTCGCCCGTGGCCTCGGCAGGGACCTGTTCGGCGGCGCCTTCGTCGTCCGCCCGCTGCGGCAGCTCCCGGAGAACCTGCCGCAGCTGGACCGGCTGCCGCCGACGCTGCGCGAGCCGGCCCGCTGGCTGCCGCACATCCTGCTCGTCAGCCTCGCCTTCACCCTGGCGATGCTCACGGTCGCCGGCTGGGACGTCAACGGCGCCTGGCAGCGGTCCAGCGTCCTGGACGCCCTCCTGGTCGGCGCCACCGTGATCTCGGCCCTGTTCTGGCGGATGGGCGCGTTCTGGCTGTCGTTCCTCGGCGGCTGGCTGATCGGGGCGAGCACCGTCTCCTGGGGCGCCGCGCCGTGGGGCCCCTCCACGTTCGTCATGCACGTCGTGGTGATGGCGGTGGTCGCGGCCAGGTCCCGGCCCCGGGTGGCGGCCGAGATGTGGCTGCTCACGGTGGTGCTCGGCGCCGGCTTCGACGTGGCGACCGACCTGTGGTCGCCGACCACCACGCCCGCGATGCTCGTGGTGTCCTTCGTCGTCCTGCTCGCCGTGGTGCTGGTCCAGGGCTGGTGGGAGTCGCAGCGCGAGGTGGCGGTGCAGGTGGCGGTCACCGCGAAGGAGCGCTCCAAGCGGACGCTGCTGGAGGAGCGCACCACCATCGCCCGCGAGCTGCACGACGTGGTGGCGCACCACATGTCGGTCGTCGCGATCCAGGCGGAGGCGGCCCCGTACCGGGTGGCGGACCCGCCGCCCGAGCTGGTGCGGTCGTTCGCGATCATCCGGCAGAACGCGCTGACGGCCCTGGCCGAGCTGCGGCGGGTGCTGGGCGTCGTCCGCGCGGCGGACCACGAGGCGCCCGACGCGCCGCAGCCGACCCTGGCCGACCTCGACGATCTGCTCGCCAACGTCCGCGAGGCCGGCGTCCCCGTGGAGAAGGCCGTGACGGGGGCGGTGCGTGAGCTGCCGCAGGGCCTCGAACTGTCGGCGTACCGGATCGTGCAGGAGGCCCTCAGCAACTGCATCCGCCACGCGCCGGGAGCGGCGGCCCGCGTGGAGGTCTCCTACGTGCTGGGCGGCCTCGGCCTGCGCGTCGTCAACGGGCCGCCGAGCCAGCCGGCGCCGCCGTCGCCCGGGGCGGGGCACGGGCTGACGGGCATGCGGGAGCGGGTCACGATGCTCGGCGGCGAGATGACGGCCGGCCCGACGGACGAGGGCGGCTACGAGACGGCGGTGTTCATACCCGTGCCCTCGGGCGCAACCACGGAGGGGCCTGGGAGCGTGGACACCGGGGAGGCCGGAGGGACCGGCGAGACTGGCGAGTCCGAAGGGACAGCCGGGGCAGCCGGGACGACCCGGGACATCGGGGGAACGGGAGGGGCCGCATGACCACCGAGCCGGCCACCGCGCCGGTCACGGGACCGATCAGGGTGCTCATCGCCGACGACCAGATGATGGTCCGCGAGGGCTTCTCCGTCCTGCTCGGCGCCCAGCCCGACATCGAGGTCGCCGGTGAGGCGGTCAACGGCCGCGAGGCCGTCGAGCGGGCCGCCGCGCTCCGCCCCGACGTGGTGCTGATGGACATCCGCATGCCGGAGATGAGCGGCATCGAGGCCACCCGCCGCATCACCACCGACAGCGACACGAGGGTGCTCGTGCTGACCACCTTCGACCTCGACGAGTACGTCTACCAGGCGCTGCGGGCCGGCGCCTCCGGCTTCCTGCTGAAGGACGCCTCCGCGAGCCAGCTGGCCGAGGGCGTGCGGGTGGTGGCCTCGGGCGAGGCGCTGCTCGCTCCGACGGTGACGCGGCGGCTGATCGCCGAGTTCTCGCGGATGGGCGGCGCGCCCAAGCCCCCGGCGCGGGCGCGCGTCGGTGAGCTGACGGAGCGGGAGACGGAGGTGCTGGCGCTCATCGCGCAGGGCCTGTCGAACGCGGAGATCGCCGAACACCTCACGATCGCCGAGTCCACGATCAAGACCCACGTCAGCCGCGTCCTGGTCAAGCTCGGCCTGCGCGACCGCACGCAGGCGGCGATCTTCGCCTACGAGGCCCGCCTCGTGACACCCTCCTGACACCCGCCCCCACGACCCCCACGTCCCCCCATCCCCATGACCCCCACGTCCCCCGTCTCCGTCCCCCACGACCCGATCACGCGGATCGCTCCTGATCGCCTGATCGCCTGATTCCCCGAGCGACCGCCCGCGTCCGGTGGGTCCGCGGTTCCCCGACCCGGCGCCGCCACACCTACACGCGGCATACACCCCGTATTCATACCTGGTATTCACTCAGCACTTCTCGACGAGCTGACCGACACATCCCTTGGAGCAGCGATGCAGCGGCGCGACCCCCGCTGGGACAACCTCCGGTTCCTCGCCGGCACGGGAGTCCTCCTCATCCACGTGACCGAGTCCTTCCCCGTGGACGAGGGCGGCGACGGCCTGCACTGGCTCTACCTGGCGACGTGGGCCATGCGCATCCCGCTCTTCGCCCTCCTCGCCGGCTACTTCAGCAGCGCGACGCCGCTGTCACGGCGCGGCGTGCGACGGCTGGCGGAGGCGGTGCTCGTGCCGTACCTGGCCGTGCTGCTGCTGGCCTGGCTGGAGATACGGCTGATGGGCGCGGCCGGCGGCGCCGGGCTGTGGGACATGGGGATCCACAACGCGGCCTGGACCCTGTGGTTCCTGCTGGCGCTGTTCCTGTGGCGGCTCGCGCTGCCGTACCTGGCGCGGCTGCGGTACCCGGTGACCACGGCCGTCGTGGTGGCCCTCGTCGCCGGCTACCTGCCGATCGACCCGCTGCCGTTCGCGATGTCCCGCGCCATCGCGTTCCTGCCGTTCTTCCTCCTCGGCTGGCGGCTGCGCGAGGGCACACTCCTGCCGGCGCTCCGCGCGCGGCGCCGCCTGACGGGCGGGGCGGCGGCCGTCGTCCTGGCGGCGACGGGCGGCGCGGCCTGGCTGGCGCGCGAGCGCGTCGACCGCGAGTGGCTGACGTTCCGCGAGACCTACGAGGAGCTGGGCGTCCCGCTGCCCGTCGCGTTCGACTGGCTGGTGCGCTGCGGGGTGCTGCTGGGCGGCATGGCGGTGGCGTTGAGCCTCGTGCGCCTCTTCCCGAGGCGCCGCCTGCCGTTCGTGACCTACCTGGGCTCGGGCGGCCTGTACATCTATCTCCTCCACGGCTTCCTGCTGCGTCCGCTGAACGCCGCGGGCGTCATGGACTGGGCGCGGGGCGGCCTCGCCGCCCAGGCCCTCCTCGTGGTGCTGTGCGTGGCGGCCTCCGCCGCGCTGGCGTCGCCGCCGGTGCGGCGGCTGACGATGCCGATCGTGCAGCCCCGCCTTCTGCGGCTGGACCGACGGCTGGACCGGCGGCTGGGCCGGTGGCTGGGGCAGCGGTCGGGGCAGCCGTCGGAGCGGCGGTCGGACGAGCGGCCGGGCCGCCCGTCGAGGCCGGGCCGGGCGGCAGCGCCCGGCCGCATGAGCGCGCTCGGGCGGCGACTGGCGGACCTCAGGCGTCCCCTCACCCGTCCGGAGAGGCCCCGGCGGAGCCCTCGCCCGCCCCACCCGCCCCGCCCGCCCCGTCAGCGTGTCCGAGGTCGCGTCCGGGTGCCACTCGGTCGCGGACCAGGCGCTTGACGGCCGTCGGCTCGGGGAAGCCCTGCTCGCGGCGGTCCCACAACACCTCGTCCCCGACCGACACCCGGAACACGCCGCCCGTCCCGGGCACGAGCGCGACCTCCGCCAGCTCCGCCTCGAACGTCCCGAGCAGCTCCTGCGCCAGCCACACCGCCCGCGGCAGCCACCGGCACCGCGTGCAGTACTCGATCCGCAGCACGTGGGAGGCCCGCGGCTGCGGCTCCCCGCCCGTCACCGGCCACCGCCCCCGCGGATGTCCACCGTGAGGTGCTTCATCATCGGCTGGTCGCTCTGCGGGCTGAAGTCGCCGATGGGACACAGCTCGTTCATCTCCGGCATGTACCCCATGGCGCAGCCGCGCGGCAGGTCGTAGGGGATGGCCTGGTACCCGGAGAGGGTGCGGCGGCTGCCGTCCCTGGCGTGGCTGGTGATGGTGACCAGGTCCCGCGCGGCCAGGCCCCGCTCCCGCATGTCGGCGGCGTTCATGAAGACGAGCGTGCGCAGGCCCTTCACGCCCCGGTACCGGTCGTCGTCGGAGTAGATCGTGGTGTTCCACTGGTCGTGGGAGCGGACCGTGCCGAGCCGCAGCATGCCCTCGGGCACGGCCGCGTCGGGCAGCGCCGCGTGGGAGAACTCGGCGCGCCCCGAGCCCGTCAGGAAGATCCGCTCGCGCGCCGGCTGGTGGATGCGGAAGCCGCCGGGCCTGCGGACGCGGCGGTTGAAGTCGTCGAAGCCGTCGAGGGCGCGGGCCATCACCTCCCGCACGCTGTCGTAGTCCTGGCCGTAGGTGTCCCACGGAATCCGCGAGTACGGGGAGACGGCCCGCGCGATGCCCGCGATGATGGCGGGCTCCGAGCGCAGGTGCCGGGAGGCGGGCCGCTTCATGCCCCGGCTGAGGTGGACCATGCTCATCGAGTCCTCCACCGACAGCGCCTGCTCGCCGCCCGGCTGCCGGTCCCGCTCGCTGCGGCCCAGACACGGCAGGATCAACGCCCGCCGGCCGTGGACCAGGTGGCTGCGGTTGAGCTTGGTGGAGACCTGCACCGTCAGGGCGCAGCGGCGCAGCGCCTCGAAGGTGTAGGACGTGTCGGGCGCGGCGAGCGCGAAGTTGCCGCCCATGCCGACGAAGACGGTGATCTCGCCGGCGTGCATCGCCTCGATGCTCCGGACGGTGTCGGCGCCGGGCCGGCGGGGCGGGTCGATACCGCAGACCTCCGCGAGCCGGTCGAGGAACTCGGGCGCGGGCCGGTGGGTGATGCCGCAGGTGCGGTTGCCCTGCACGTTGCTGTGGCCGCGGATGGGGCAGGGGCCGGCACCCGGGCGGCCGATGTTGCCGCGCAGCAGCAGGACGTTCACGATCTCGCGCATCGTGTCGACGCCGTGCTCCTGCTGGGTGATGCCCAGGCACCAGGCGATGATCGTGCGGCCGGCGCCCGCGTAGATCTCGGCGGCCTCGCGGACCTGGGCCTCGGTCAGCCCCGTGGCCTCGGTGATCTCCTCCCACTCGGTGACCGCCACCAGGTCGCGGTACGCCTCGTAGCCCTCCGTGAAGCGGTCGAGGAAGACCGTGTCGACGGCGCCGGCCTCGATGGTGGCCTTGGCGATGCCGCGCAGCAGGGCGAGGTCGGAACCGATGCGGGGCTGGAGGTTGAGGCTGCCGGTGGGGGTGGCGCGGCGGGTCGCCATGGTGCGGAACTCGTGCGGCACGATCGTGCGCCCCGCGGCGGCCTCCACCAGCGGGTTGACGTGCACGACGCGGGCGCCGCGCCGGTGGGCGTGGGCGAGGGAGGTGAGCATGCGGGGGGCGTTGGAGGCGGCGTTGGAGCCGATGAGGAAGATCGCGTCGGCCTGCTCCCAGTCCCCGAGGTCGACGGTGCCCTTGTTGGTGCCGAGGGAGGCGCGCAGGGCCCGGCCGCTGGCCTCGTGGCACATGTTGGAGCAGTCGGGGAGGTTGTTGGTGCCGTACTCGCGGACCATCAGCTGGTAGAGGAACGACGCCTCGTTGCTGAGCCGGCCGGAGGTGTAGAACGTGGCGCGGTCGGGGCTGTCCAGGCCGCGCAGGGTGTCGCCGACGAGGGTGAACGCCTCGTCCCAGCTGACGGGCCGGTACCGGTCGGTGTCGGGGTCGTAGAACATCGGCTCGGTGAGGCGGCCGGCCTCCTCCAGCGCCGTGTCGCTCCACTCCATCAGCTCCGTGACGGTGTGTCCCGGCGCGGCGAAGAAGGCGCGGTCGGCGCGCTTGGGGGTCATCTCCCAGGCGGCGTGCTTGACGCCGTTCTCGCAGATGTCGAGGTGGAGGCCGCCG
Source organism: Streptomyces sp. 4N509B (assembly GCF_052245655.1). Classification (NCBI taxonomy): domain Bacteria; kingdom Bacillati; phylum Actinomycetota; class Actinomycetes; order Kitasatosporales; family Streptomycetaceae; genus Streptomyces; species Streptomyces sp. 4N509B. The sequence continues at coordinate 32,655 of NZ_JBQQBZ010000023.1, read as the reverse complement.
GGGTCGTCGGGCCAGGCGCAGCCGGGGCAGTCGAAGCCCTTGTCCTCGTGGTTCATGCGGAGCAGGGCGCGGGTGCCGTTGACCGGGGTCCTGGTGCGCGCCAGGATCCGCCCGACGCTGCGGGCGGCGCCCCAGCCGGCCGTGGGGTGCGGGTACGGCGCCTCGCCGTCCGCCTCCGCGTCCGGCCCGGCGGGCGGCTCGCCGGGCGCGCCCTCCGGCGCCGCCTCGGCCTCGCCGGCCGCCTCGGCCTCCGCCGCCGCCTCCGCGTCCTCGGCCCGCTCCGCACCGTCGGCCCGCTCCGCCTTCTCGCTGCTCGTCGCCATCGCGCTCGCCCTCGCCTTCCGCCGTGGAGGTCCCTCCAGCATGCCGCCGCTCACGCGGTGAACCTAGCCGAGCAGCGCCGTCAGCCACAGCTCCTCGCGCCGCTCCGTGTACTCCGCGTCGTTCCGCCAGGCGTCGCCGTGGCCGGTGCGCCAGTGCGTCAGCCAGGGCTCGACGCCCTCGGCCGCCTGCTCGCGCAGGAAGTCGTGCATGGCGCGGGTCCGGCGGGTGAGGAGCGGGACGAGGCGGCGGCGCTGGGCGTCGGAGAGGCCGTAGGCGTCGGCGAGGACCCGCAGGCGGGAGGCGGCGTCGGCGTCGGGGAGGCGCCAGTCCGGGTGGGCGGAGAGGGGGACGAAGCCGTGGGCGGCGTAGGCGAGGTCCCACAGGCGGGAGCCTGGTCCGGCGGTGTCCCAGTCGATGACGACCCACGCACCGTCGGGCCCGTCGGCCACGAGGTTCCACGGCGCCAGGTCGTGGTGGGCGATGATCTCGCCGTCCTCGTCGGCAGGCGCCGCCATGAGTGGCCGCCACCGGGCGTCGGGCGGTGGCACGAAGTCCGCGACGGCGTCGTGGAAGTCACGGATCAGGCGGCCGAGCCTGGCCAGCCGTTCCGGTGGCGCGAGGTACGCGAACCGCTCGGGGTCGGGCCACAGCGGCTCGCCGGGGGCGTATCCGAGCACCTCGCGGCCCTGCTCGTCGAGGCCGAGGGGGCGTGGGGCGGCGGAGAAGCCCGCCCGGTGGAGGTGGTCCAGCAGGGCGTGCACGGCCGGCGTCCACGGCCCGGCGGGCCGGCGGACCGTGTCGCCGACGCGCACCACGCCGGCGCTGACGTTCCCTCCGGTCAGCGGCTCCTCGGCCGGCGGCTCGGGGACGGCGAAGCGCAGCACCGGCCGCTCCCAGGTGACGTCCGGCGGGATGGGGGGCATCGTCCCGACGCGTTCGGCGCCCACGCGGAGGTAGAACCGTTCGGCCGGCGGGTGGGAGACCACGCGCACCTCGCTCAGGCCGGCGTCGCCGGCCTCGGCGAGCATGTGGTCGACGAGCAGGCGGCCGATGCCCCTGCCCTGGGCCTCGTCCGCCACAAACATCAGGTCGAGCCCCGGTGGCCGAAGCCGGAGCGCGTAGAAGCCGAGCACCCCGCCGGCGGCGTCGGCCGCGAGGTAGACGCGGTCCTCGGAGATGTCCTCGGGGCTGACCTCGTAGCCGGCGACGATGGAGGCGTACCGGCCCCGGTAGGCGCCGGAGTGCTGGACCAACGCGGTGAGGCGCGCCGCGTCCGCCTCGACGGCCCGTCTGATCGCCACACCGGCCCCACCCGCCACACCATCCATAGCCGTCCTCGCCGTCCTCGTCATGTGCCCACTACACCAAGGGGGCGAGGGCGCGGGCCACCGCGTTTTCCGGAGTGTCGACGTGGTCGATGCCGGTCACGGGCGCGCCGGCCGCGTCCAGGAGGCGCCAGCCGGCCAGGGAGACGACGGGGATGCCGCCCCGGCGCCTGGCGTGGGCGAGTTCGCTGAGCGTCCCCCAGGAGCCGCCGACCGCGATGACCGCGTCGGCCGAGTGGACGATGACGACGTTGCGCGCCTGGCCCATGCCCGTGACCACGGCCACCGACAGCTCGGGGGAGGCACCCTCGCGGCTCGCGGTCGGCAGCACGCCGACCACCAGCCCGCCGGCGGCGCGCGCCCCCGTCGCGACGGCGGCCATCACGCCGCCACCGCCGCCGCAGACGACCACCGCGCCGCGCTCGGCGAGCAGACGCCCGACGCGGCGGGCGAGTTCCGCCTCCTCCCGGGTGCAGTCCGCCGGCCCGCAGACGGCGACCTGCGGGGGGCGTCGGCGTTCTGTGGCAGGATCCCGGTGATGCGTTTCCATGCCGATCTCCACATTCACTCGAAGTTCTCCCGGGCGTGCAGCAAGGACTGCGACCTTGAGCATCTGACCTGGTGGGCGCGGCGCAAGGGCATCACCCTCGTCGGCACGGGGGATTTCACGCACCCGGCCTGGTTCGCGCACCTGAAGGAGACTCTGGTGCCGGCGGAGCCGGGGCTGTTCCGGCTGCGCGACGACCTCGACCGCGACATCGCGCGGACGCTGCCGCCCCGCATGGCGGCGGCGCCGGTGCGCTTCATGCTCTCGGTGGAGATCTCCACGATCTACAAGCGGGCCGACCGCACCCGCAAGGTCCACCACCTGATCTACATGCCGGACTTCGCCGCCGCCGAGGCGTTCAACGCGCGGCTCGGCCGCATCGGCAACATCACCTCCGACGGCCGCCCCATCCTGGGCCTGGACTCCCACGACCTGCTGGAGATCGTGCTGGAGTGCGGCCGGGGCGAGGGGTACCTGATCCCGGCGCACGTGTGGACGCCGTGGTTCGCCGTCTTCGGCTCCAAGTCCGGCTTCGACGCGATCGAGGACTGCTACCTGGAGCTGTCGGAGCACATCTTCGCGCTGGAGACGGGCCTGTCCAGCGACCCGGCGATGAACTGGCGGATCTCCGCCCTCGACCGCTACCGCCTCGTCAGCAACTCCGACGCCCACTCGCCGCCCATGCTCGGCCGCGAGACGACCCTCTTCGACACCGAGCTGGACTACTTCGCCGTCCGGCGGGCGCTGGAGACGGGCGTCGGGCACGCCGGCACGGTCGAGTTCTTCCCGGAGGAGGGCAAGTACCACGTCGACGGGCACCGCGCGTGCGGGGTGCGGCTTGAGCCGGAGGAGACGCGGGAGCGGGGCGGGCGCTGCCCGGCGTGCGGCAAGCCGCTGACGGTGGGGGTGCTCAGCCGCGTGTTGGACCTCGCCGACCGGCCGGAGGGCTTCCGCCTGGCCGGCGCCGCCCCCTTCCACAGCCTGGTACCGCTGCCGGAGATGATGAGCGAGATCCTCGGCGTCGGGCCGAAGAGCAAGAAGGTGCGGGGCGAGCTCGACGCGCTGACGGCCGCGCTCGGCCCGGAGCTGCCGATCCTTCAGGAGCTGCCGGTCGACGAGATCGCGGCGCACCACCCGCTGTTGGGAGAGGCGGTGGCGCGGCTGCGTCGGGGGGAGGTCATCCGCGACGCGGGCTACGACGGCGAGTACGGCGTGATCCGCCTCTTCGAACCGGGCGAGCTGAAGAAGTTAACGGCCGTCACCGTCCCGACGCTCTTCGGGGACGACGACGGCCTGTTCGGCTCGGCGGAGACCCTGGCGGGCCCGGCCCGCGCGGTCGGCCCGGCCGGCGCGGCCCTGCCGGGCCAGCGGACCGCGGAGCGCAGCCCGGAGGGCGCCCGCCCCGCACCCGTTCCCACCCAACGGGCGGCCGGGAGCGGCGACGCAGCGCACCGCGACAGCGCGGGCGACGGGACAACCACCCCGCGCCACGCCCGTCCGGCGGTTGCGGGCGGCGACGCCGGCGGCACGGGACGGCCCGCGCCCGCGAGCCCGCCGGCCCCGCGGGTGCCGTCGCTGCTCGACGGTCTCGACCCCGAGCAGCGGGCCGCGGCCGGCTCCGACGGCGGGCCGTTGCTGATCATCGCCGGGCCGGGGACCGGCAAGACCCGCACCCTCACGCACCGCGTCGCGCACCTGGTCACCGAGCGGGGCGTGCCGCCCGAGCAGTGCCTGGCGATCACGTTCACGCGTCGCGCCGCCGAGGAGATGGCCGAACGCCTCGCCGCGCTCGCGCCCGCCCACGCGCCGGGCGTGACCGTGGCGACGTTCCACTCCCTGGGCCTGGCCATCCTCCGCGAGCAGCACGAACGGGCCGGGCTCGGCGCCGGCTTCGGCATCGCCGACGCCGCCCGCCAGGCGGAGATCGCCGAGGCGGCCGGCGACGACGAGCGCGGCGAGGCGTACCGCGCCGCGCTCCGCGCCCACGATCTCGTCGACTTCGACGACCTGATCGCCCTCCCCCTCGCCCTGCTGGCCGCCGACCCGGCCCTCGCCGCCGCCTACCAGGACCGTTACCGCTGGATCTCCGTCGACGAGTACCAGGACGTGGACGAGCGGCAGTACCGGCTGCTCCGCCTCCTCTCACCCTCCGAGGGGGCCGCGAACCTCACCGCCATCGGCGACCCCGACCAGGCGATCTACCGCTTCCGCGGCGCCGACGTCGGCTTCTTCCTCCGCTTCCAGCGGGACTACCCGGGCGCCCGCACCGTCCACCTCAGCCGCAACTACCGCTCCGCCGCGCCGATCCTGGCCGCCTCGCTGCGCGCCATCGCGCCGAGCAGCCTCGTCCCGGACCGGCGCCTGGACCCCATGGGCCGCGGCCACGGCACGAGCCGCCCGGCGCTCCACGCCGCCGCCGGCGAGCAGGCGGAGGCGTCGTTCGTGGCCCGTACCATCGAACGGCTCATCGGCGGGGCGTCGTTCCACTCCCTCGACAGCGGCCGGGTCGACACGGAGGAGTCCAACGCGCTGAGCGAGCTGAGCTTCTCCGACTTCGCGATCCTCTACCGCACGGACGCGCAGGCGCGGGTCCTCGTCGAGACGCTGACGCGCACCGGCCTGCCGTTCCAGAAGCGCTCCCACGACCGCCTCGCCGACCGGCCGGGCGTCGCGGCCGTGCTGGCCGCCCTCGCCCCCACCGCGGACGAGGCGTTGGGGGACGCGCTGCGCGCCACCCTCACCCCCGCCTCCTCCGGCGAGGAACGCGCCGCCGTCGACCTGCTCCTCCCCCTCGCCGCGGAGTGCGGCGCCGACCTGGCCCGTTTCCGTGACCAGTTGGCGCTCGGCGTCGAGGTCGACACGTGGGACCCGCGCGCCGACCGGATCTCCCTGCTCACGCTGCACGCCTCCAAGGGCCTGGAGTTCCCCGTCGTCTTCGTCGTCGGCTGCGAGGACGGCCTGCTGCCGATGCGCTGGCCGGGGGCCGACCTGGACCCGGAGGCGGAGTCCGAGGAACGCCGCCTCCTCTTCGTCGGCATGACCCGCGCCCAGCGCCGCCTGTACCTGACGCACGCCGCGGAACGCTTCCGCCACGGCGCGGTCCGGACGGCCGCCCGCTCACCGTTCCTCGACCCGCTGGCCACCGACCCCGCCCTGTGCGAACGCGTCGGCGCCCCCGTCCCCCGCCCGCGCGCGCCGCGCGACACCCAGCTGCGGCTGCTGTAGGCCGGCTGTCAGTGGCGTGCTGCATGATCGGCATCGCCGGCTCGCGACGACGGGACGAGGAGTCACCATGCCGATTACCAGCCAGCAGGTCACCGCACACGCATTCCTGCGGCAGCTCTACGCCGACCCCTACTTCCCGGACCACGCCCTCGACAGGGGCAGGGCGATCCTGCTGCGGCTGTGCGAACGGATCGAGTCGGAGCAGCCGGCGGATCTCGCGGCCCTGTACGTGCTCACGCAGGCCGCGACGGAGGAGTTCAACCGGCTGGAGGCGGAGTTCGACGCCGCCGGCAGCGAGATCGAGACCGTCGCGCGGGAGGCGATCGCCGAGGACTTCTGGTTCGTCGCCTCGGCCTACGGCTTCACGGGCGCGGACGTGGAGGAGCTCATCGCCACCCGGGACTGGTGACCACCGACCGGTAGGCCTACGGCCAACGACAAACGTCCCGCTCGCCGCCGCCCTGCCAGAGCCGCCGCCGCTGCACTGCGGCGACGAACGACGACCAGCCACCCACCGGGAAGACAGGCGTATGGGCCACGGACGAGACCCGCGGCGCCAGGGTGAGCGGCAGCTCACGCAGGCCAGCCGCTGCGGGTCCCCGTCCGCGACCACGACGCGCTCCACACGCTGTCCGCGCGCCACAGCGCTTTCCCGACCCTGGCGGAGCAGCCACGCCCTCGACCGCACGGTGCTGCGCCTGCTGGAGTGGCGCGCCCAGTCGGCGTGGCTGTCTCGTCACAACCCCAGGTAGCGGCTCACCGCGTGTTCCACCTCGGCCATCTCGTCCCGGTCCAGGTAGTGCACGGGGTCGCCGTGGATGAAGCGGACGTCCACCGTGCGGATCTGGTCCGCCAGGAATCGGGTCGTCGTCCCCAGCAGGTCCAGCTCGGGACGGAACACGGAGGGCTGGGCGCTGGTCGAGGTAGGGACGATCGTGGCCACGTTCCACGGCATGGCGCTGGGGCTGAGGACCAGGCCGTAGCGGCGCCCCCGCTGCTCGTGGCCCCGCTTCGCCTCACCGAGGTCGACCCGGTAGACGGCGCCGCGGATCACCAGGCATCCGCCTCGTCGGAGAGATCCTCCTCCGCCAGCCGCTCCGCGTCGGCCCTGGCGCGCATCAGCCATGCCTCCCGCTCCAGCAGGCGCAGCGCCCTGCGGATCACGTCGCTGGTGCTCTCGCCCTCACGCGTGGCCGCCTCGATGATCCGGGCATCCTCTTCCGTCGGACGGAACCCTATGGTCGCTGCCATACTTCCAGGATAGACGGCGTTCAGCACCTGTCAAACGTTCGTTGCACAGCACACGTCGGCGGCGGGCGGTCTCGCCACCGCGGGTGTCCCCGCCGCATGCTGAACGGGCCTGGCCCGACGTCGCCGACCTGGGCGAGTACCAGCACCGCACGCGTCACGGGGTGATCCGCCGCGTGGTCCTCGTGCAGCGCAACGGGCGCCGGCGGCGGCTGCCGCTGCCGCTGCCCGTCGGAGGAGGGCAGGGCGACTTCGACGCGCGGCTGGCGGCGCTGCGCGCGAGCACCGCCGATACGGGGCCCCGGCGTCGGGCCACGTGCCGGTCGTCACCACCGCACCGCCGGGCGCGGCCTGGTCGTGCTGCTGGTCGCCTGTGGGGCGCTGCTCGCCGCCGCGGGCCTGGCCGCCCGGTTCGTGCCGGTCGCCGAGTCGGAGACGTGGGAGTGGACGTCGGCCGTCGAGTGCACGGCGACGACGCCCGCCGCGGAACGGCGCGAGTGCCTGACGAGGCTGCCGGCCGTGATCGCGCGGACCGAGGTCGGCAGGGGCAGAGAGGGAAGGAGCTGGCTGTACTTCGTCGACGGCCGGCCCCTGGAACGGGTCTCGGTCTCGCGGAAGGGCGCCGAGGGGTTCGAACCCGGCGACGAGGTCGAACTGACCGTCTGGCGCGGCGGAGTGCGGGAGGTCGTCGGCGAGCACCACGCGTGGCGGCAGCACATCCCGGAGGCCGGCGTGGTGGCCGTCCTCGCCGCCCTGGCCGCGCTCGCCGCGGGCTACCCCGGCGCGATCGTGGTGCTCCGCCTGCGCGGACGCCGTCGGCCCGTCGACGAGGTGCTCCCCTCGTCGCTGCCGTTCGCGGGCGCGCTCGCGGGCACGGCCCTGTGGCTGCTCCCGCCGTGCTACCTCCACCCCACGACCCTGCTGGCGTCGCCCCGGGCGATCGCCTGGGCGGCGGCGGGCTCGCTGGCCACGCTCGGCCTGTTCACCTGAGCCTGGCGCGCCACCCGCGCGTGGCCGCCCGGGGCGGGGACGAACGGGTCACCCGGGGAAGGGACACCCGAGGAGGAAGAGGGGGAGGGGGAGGTGTTTCTGGCGGCTCGGTTTCTGGAGGCGACGGACTACAACCCGTGAGGCTCCTTCGGCACCCACATCGTCCTCGGCAGCGGCCCGCCCGCGGTGACACCCCACGCCGGGCCGGGCCGGTTCGCGGCGAGGCCGATCCCGGTGCGGCGGCTCGCCGTGCGGGCCGTGCGGCCCGTCCGGGGCGACGACGGCGACGGCGTCCCCCGCGGCTGGCACGCCGCCGAGTTCGACGACGCGGGCACCCCCGTCCGGCTCGCCGCGCCCCCGCGCCACCTGCCCCGCATCCTCCGCGCGCTGGAGCGTGCGGCCGCGACCGCCAGCCCGTGAGCCCTCACCCCCGCGGATAGCGCTCCAGCCACACCGGCGCCGAGTCGCCGGGGCCGTGGAGGGCGGGGCCCTGGGTCATCTCCATGGCGAAGTCGTCGGCCAGCTCCAGCAGTGTGGCGCGGCCCTCCAGCTCGGCCAGCCACGCCGGGGGCAGGGCCGACTCGCCGTGGAGGGTGCCCAGCAGGTTGCCGCAGACGGAGCCCGTGGAGTCGGAGTCGCCGCCGTGGTTGACGGCCAGCAGCAGGCCGTGGCGCATGTCCTCCGCCACCAGCGCGCAGTACACGCCGATGGCCAGCGCCTCCTCCGCCGTCCAGCCCTCCCCCAGCGACTCGACCCGCTCGGGCGTCGGCATGCCCTGGCGGACCGCGCCGAGCGCCTTCTTCAGCGCGTCGGTGGTCTCCTCGTGGCCCGGCCGGATCGCGAGCTGGGCGAGGGCCTTCTGCACGGCGGCGTCCAGCGAGTCGCCCCGCACGAGGGCGTGGACGATCGCGGCGAAGGCGCCGGCCGCGAGCTGGGCGGTGGGGTGGCCGTGGGTCTGGGCGGCGCACTCGACGCCGAGCTGGAAGACCAGCTGCGGCTCCCAGCCCACCAGCAGGCCGAACGGCGCGGAGCGCATCACCGTGCCGCAGCCCTTGGAGTCGGGGTTCTTCGGCTTCTCGACGGTGCCCATCGCGGCGTCGCCCAGGCCCGTCAGGCAGGCGCGGCCCGGGGAGCGCTGCGCGTAGAGCCACTCCTGGCGGGCGAGCCAGCCGTCGTCGGCGCGCCGCTCGTCCGGGCCCCAGTCCCGCTGCGTGACGTACCAGCGGCGGTACGCGGCGTGGACGTCCGTGGGCGGGTGCCAGGCGCCGGTGTCGCGGCGGACGTGCGCGCGGATCAGGCCGTCCACGGTGAACATCGTCATCTGCGTGTCGTCGGTGATGGTCCCGCGCCGCCCGTACGCCGGCACGTAGTCCGTGACGCCGTCCGGGCCGTGCTGCTCGCGGATCGCGGTCAGCGAGCTGAACTCGACGCCGGCGCCCAGCGCGTCGCCGATGGCGCCGCCGAGCAGGCAGCCGCGGACGCGGCTGCGGAAGTCCTGCTGCTCCGCGCGCCCCCACAGGGCGCCCCCTACCGGTGACGTCACGCACCCACCTCCGATCCGACCCCCGTCTCCGCGACCCCGCTCCCCACGACACCGGCGTCCGCGACCCCGGCCTCCGCGACGCGGTCCACCAGCGGCAGCAGCCTCGGCAGCTGCCCGTCGGCCGCCAGCGCCGCCGCCTCGCGCTCCGCCGAGACCCGGCCGTAGGTCGTCGTCCGCAGCCGGGAGGGGCGGCCGGCGGCGTCGGCGATCGCGCGCAGCTCCGCGACGGAACGGTACGAGCCGTACGTCGAGCCCGCCATCCGGGAGATGGTCTCCTCCATCAGGGTGCCGCCCAGGTCGTTGGCGCCCGAGCGCAGCATCTCGGCGGCGCCCTCGGTGCCGAGCTTCACCCAGCTGGTCTGGATGTTCGTGATGTGCGGGTGGAGCAGGAGGCGGGCCATCGCCGTGACGGCGCGGTTGTCCCGGTGGGTGGGCCCGGGGCGGGCGATGCCCGCCAGGTACACCGGGGCGTTGGTGTGGATGAACGGGAGCGTGACGAACTCGGTGAAGCCCGGCACGCCCTTCTCCTCGTTCTCCCGCTGGACGCGGGCGAGTGTGCGCAGGTGGCCCAGCCAGTGCCGGGGGGCGTCCACGTGCCCGTACATCATCGTGGAGGAGGAGCGGATGCCCAGCTCGTGCGCGGTGGAGACGACCTCGATCCAGGTGTCGGCGGGCAGCTTGCCCTTGGTGAGGATCCACCGGACCTCGTCGTCGAGGATCTCCGCGGCCGTGCCGGGGATGGTGTCGACGCCGGCCTCGCGGGCCGCCGTCAGCCAGTCCCTGATCGACAGGCCGGTGCGGGCCGCGCCGTTGACGACCTCCATCGGCGAGAAGGCGTGGACGTGGATGCCGGGCACGCGGGCCTTCACGGCGCGGGCGATGTCGAAGTACGCCGTGCCGGGCAGGTCGGGGTGGATGCCGCCCTGCATGCAGACCTCGACGGCGCCGACGTCCCACGCCTGCTCGGCGCGGTCGGCGACCTGGTCCAGGGAGAGGGTGTACGCGTCGGCGTCGGTGCGGCGCTGGGCGAAGGCGCAGAAGCGGCAGCCGGTGTAGCAGACGTTGGTGAAGTTGATGTTGCGGGTGACGATGTAGGTGACCTCGTCGCCCACGACGTCGCGGCGCAGCTCGTCGGCGACGCGGCACAGCGCGTCGAGGGCCGGTCCGTCGGCGTGGAACAGGGCCAGGGCCTGCGCGTCGGTCAGGCGCGTCGGGTCGTCGGCGGCGACGGACAGCGCCTCGCGCACGTCCCCGTCGGTCCGCTCCGGCGCCATGCCGGGGGCGGCGAGCTCCCGCAGCTCGGCCCAGTCCCCGTAGACCTCGTCGAAGTCGGCGCGGCGGTCGGCGGCGCGCCCCTCGGTGTCGATGGTGCGGTGCAGCTCGGTGCGGCCGGCCGCCGTCAGGACCTGCTCGGGGTCGACCTCCTGCCACGGCAGGCCGCTCGGCACGGCGTCCTCCCGCGCCAGGCCCGTGTCGGGCTCGACCAGCGCCGTCACGTGCGGCAGGATCCGCGGGTCGAGCCACGGCTCGCCGCGCAGCACGAACTCCGGGTAGACCGGGAGCCGTTCCCTCAGCGAGAAGCCCTCGGCGGCGGTCTGCTCGGCGAGGGCGTCGATCTGCGGCCAGGGGCGCTCGGGGTTGACGTGGTCCGGGGTGAGGGGGGAGACGCCGCCCCAGTCGTCGATGCCGGCGCGGAGGAGCAGCGCGAACTCGCCGGCCACGAGGTTCGGCGGCGCCTGGATGCGGGCGGAGGGGCCGAGCAGCAGCCGGGTGACGGCGACGGTGGCGGCGAGGTCGGCCAGTTCGGCGTCGGGCATGCCGCGCATGGCGGTGTCGGGCTTGGCGCGGAAGTTCTGCACGATGACTTCCTGGACGCCGTGGTACGTCCGCGACACCCGGCGTATCGCGAAGAGCGTCTCCGCCCGCTCGACCGGGGTCTCGCCGATGCCGATGAGCAGCCCCGTGGTGAACGGGACGCTGGAGCGGCCGGCGTCCTCCAGCACGCGCAGCCGGACCGCGGGCTCCTTGTCGGGCGAGCCGTGGTGTGGCCCGCCGGGCTCCGACCACAGCCGGGTGGCCGTCGTCTCCAGCATCATGCCCATGGAGGCGGAGACGGGCTTCAGCCGCTGGAAGTCGGTCCACGTCATCACGCCGGGGTTGAGGTGCGGCAGCAGCCCGGTCTCCTCCAGCACGCGGACGGACATGGCGCGCACGTAGTCCAGCGTGGAGTCGTACCCGGCGGCGTCGAGCCACTCGCGGGCCTCCGGCCAGCGGTCCTCCGGCTTGTCGCCGAGGGTGAACAGGGCCTCCTTGCAGCCCGCCTCGGCGCCCCGCCGCGCGATGTCCAGCACCTCGTCGGGGGAGAGGAACATGCCGTGGCCCTCGCGACGCAGCCGTCCCGGCACGGTGACGAACGTGCAGTAGTGGCAGCGGTCGCGGCACAGGCGGGTCAGCGGGATGAAGACGGACTTCGAGTACGTGACGACGCCGGGACGCCCGGCCGCCTGAAGGCCCGCGTCCCGCACCCGCGCCGCCGTGGCGGCGAGCCGCTCCAGCTCGGCGCCGCGCGCCTGGAGCAGCACGGCCGCCTCCTCGACGTCCAGCGCCACACCGTCCTCGGCGCGGCGCAGGGCGCGGCGCATCGCGTTGGCCGTGGGCGGGCCGTCCGGCCGCGGAGTGCTCCCCGCGGCTCTCTCCGCTGTTCCGTCCGCGCGTGATGTCATGGCCCCGAGCATAAGAGCGGCGGGTGACACGCGACATGGCCGTGATCACTCGTGGGGCGTTCGCGAACGGCCGCCGTGGGCCCGTTCCCGCGCCGTCTCCGACCGTCCGCTCAGCTCCTGACGGGTCTTCTCCCGCACGCCACCTCCGTGTGTGACGGTACTCACTCTCCCCGCGCGCCCCCGCCGCGCGTCCTATTCCTCCCGAAGAGGCCGTTATGTCGCGAGTGACGCGTCGTGCTCTCCTCCGTCTCACGGCTGCCGCACCGGGCGCGGCGGCCGTTACGCTCGCCCCCGTGACCTTCGCCGACAGCTCCGCGCACGCCGACGGACGGGACGACGGGCCCGAGGACGGACCCGACGGCGGGCCCGACCACGGCCGGGACGGCGCCCCGGAGGAAGGCCGCACCGAGACGCGCACGGTGACGGGCCGTCTGGAGCCCGGCGCGCCCGACCTCGTCTACCTTCCGGTCGAGGTGCCGCGCGGCGTCCGCCGGATCGCGGTGTCCTACCGCTACGACCGGCCCGCCGTCCCCGCGGGCACCCCGGGCAACGCCCTGGACATCGGCGTCTTCGACGAGCGCGGCACCGCGCTGCCCGGCGACGGCTTCCGCGGCTGGTCGGGCGGCGCCCGCACCGCGTTCGCGATCAGCGCCGAGGAGGCCACCCCCGGGTACCTCCCCGGGCCCGTCAACGCCGGCACCTGGCACGTCGCGCTCGGCCCGTACACCGTCGCGCCCCAGGGCCTGGCCTACGAGGTCACCGTCACCCTCACCCACGGCCCCACCGGCCGCACCCCCCGCCCCGTCCACCCGCCGACGCGGGCGCGGGGCCGGGGCCGCGCCTGGTACCGCGGCGACTGCCACCTCCACACCGTCTACTCCGACGGCCAGCGCACCCCCGCCGAGGTCGCGGCGGCGGCCCGCGCCGCCGGCCTCGACTTCATCACCACCACCGAGCACAACACCCCCGCCGGCCACGGCGCCTGGGAGGGCCTGTGGGGCGACGACCTGCTGATCCTGTGCGGTGAGGAGGTCACCACCCGCAACGGCCACTACCTGGCCCTCGGCATCGAGCCCGGCACCTTCGTCGACTGGCGCTACCGCGCCCGCGACGGCGCGTACGACCGCTACGCGCGACGCGTCCACCGCGCGGGCGGCCTGCTGGTCCCCGCACACCCCCACGCGCCCTGCGTGGGCTGCGCCTGGAAGTTCGGGATGCGGCACGCCGACGCCGTCGAGGTGTGGAACGGGCCCTGGACCCCCGACGACGAGGCGGCCGTGGCGAGCTGGGACGGCGCCCTCGTCGCGGCCGGCCGCGACGGCACGTGGCTGCCGGCCATGGGCAACAGCGACGCCCACCGCGAGCCGCAGCCCGTCGGGCTGCCGCAGACCGTCGTCCTCGCCGAGGACCTGACGCGCGAGGCGATCCTCGACGGGCTGCGCGCCGGCCGCTCGTACGTCGCGGAGTCCTCCGCCGTCGAGTTGGACCTCACCGTCAGCGACGACCACGGCCGCCACGTCGGCATCGGCGAACGCCTCGACGCCGACGTCACCGGCCCCGACACGAGGGTGACGGTCCGTGCGCGGGCCTCCGGCGTGGCGGGCGGCGGCGAGCTGCGCCTGATCACGGATCAGGGCGTGCTGCGCACCGAGCCCCTGACGGCCGAGGGCTCCGGCGAGCTCACCTGGCAGACCACCGTCTCCCACGCCGCCTACGTGCGCGCCGAGGCCCGCCACACCCCGGCCGACGGCGGCGCCCCGGGCCTGCCGGGCGCGATGGCCGCGATGAGCAACCCCATCTTCCTTGGCGCCCCTTCCTAGGCGGCATAACTAGTCGATAGGCTGTAACGCTTTCGCCTTGGACGCGTAGCGGAGGCGAGGGTTCCACAAGCCCGGGGAAGCGGCAAGAAGCAGGGGACGCCATGGAAGTGGGTGCCATGGGCGAGGAGACCGCAGGTCAGCGCGTCGTGCCCAGTCTTCAGTTCAGCGTGCTGGGTCCGGTCCGCGTGTGGCTCGACGGACAGCCACTGGCCGCCGGCACCCCCCAGCAACGCGCGATGCTCGCCGCCCTGCTGCTGCGCCGCGGTCGGACCGCGACCGCGAACGACCTGGTCGGCGCCCTGTGGGGCGAGGAGCCGCCGCAGAAGGCCGTCCAGACCCTGCGCACCTACGCCACGCGCCTGCGCCGCGCCTTCGGCCCGCGCGCCGACGCCCTCGTCACCGAGGCCGGCGGGTACGCGCTCCGGCTGGTCAGGGGCGACCGGCTCGACGCGGAGCACTCCGAGCAGCTCGTGGCGGAGGCGGAGAAGCTCACCAGCGCCGGGGACCTGTCGCGCGCCCACGAGCTGTACGGCGCGGCGCTGGAGCTGTGGAACGGCGACGAGGCGCTGGCCGGGATACCCGGCCCGGCCGCCGAGCTGCACCGCGACCGCCTGGGCGACAAGCGGATCGTCCTGATCGAGCAGCGCCTCGACGTCGGCCTCCAGCTCGGCCTGCACGCCGACTCCGTCTCCGAGCTGACGGCCCTCACCACGGCGCACCCGTTCCGGGAGCGGCTGCGGGAGCAGCTGATGCTGGCGCTGTACCGCAGCGGCCGGCAGGCGGAGGCCCTGGCGGTGTACAAGGACGCCCGGCGCGTCCTCGTCGCCGAGCTCGGCGTCGAGCCCGGCCCCGCCCTCGCGGAGCTCCACCAGAAGATCCTCAACGCCGACGAGTCCCTGAACCTCGCCGGCCCCCCGCCGGCCACGGTCGGCGCCCCGCCCCCGATCCGCCCCGCCCAGCTCCCGGCGGCCGTCCCCGACTTCACCGGGCGCATCGCGTTCGTCTCCGAACTCGGGAAGGAGCTCGCGACCGCGGGCGGTCGGGTCATGGCGGTCTCGGCGGTCGCCGGCATCGGAGGCGTGGGCAAGACGACGCTGGCGGTCCAGGTCGCCCACGCCGCGCGCGAGCACTTTCCGGACGGGCAGCTGTACGTGGACCTCCAGGGAGCGGGGCCCGAGCCGGCGGAGCCTCAGGCGGTGCTCGGCTCCTTCCTGCGCACCCTGGGCATGCCGGACTCCTCGATTCCCGAAGGCGTCGCGGAGCGGTCGGCGCTGTACCGCTCGCTCCTCGACGGCCGCCGCATCCTGGCGTTGTTGGACAACGCCCGCGACGCCGCCCAGGTCCGGCCGCTGCTGCCGGGAACGGCCGGCTGCGCCACGCTGATCACCAGCCGCCAGCGCATGGTGGACCTGGCGGGGGCGCACCTCGTGGACCTCGACGTGATGAGTCGCGAGGAGGCGCTGACACTCTTCACCCGGATCGTCGGTGCCGAGCGGGTCTCGGCCGAGCAGCAGTCCGCCATGGTCGTGGTCAGCCTGTGCGGCTTCCTGCCGTTGGCCATCCGCATCGCCGCCTCGCGGCTGGCTTCGCGCCGCACGTGGACCGTCGCCGCCCTCGCCCAGAAGCTGAGCGACGAGCGTCACCGCCTCGACGAGCTCCAGGCCGGCGACCAGGCCGTCAAGGCGACCTTCGAGCTGGGCTACAGCCAGCTCAGCTCCGAACAGGCCCGCGCCTTCAGGCTCCTGGGACTGGCGGATGGCCAGGACATCTCGCTCCCCGCCGCGGCGGCGCTCCTCGACCGGGACGCGGAGACCGCCGAGGTGCTGCTGGAGTCCCTGGTGGACGCCTCGCTGCTGGAGTCCGCCGCGCCGGGCCGGTACCGCTTCCACGACCTGGTCCGGCTCTTCGCCAAGGCGTGCGCCGAGCGCGCCGAGTACCCCTCCTCGGCGCGCCACGCGGCGCTGTCGCGCCTGCTGGACTTCTATCTGGCGACGACCGCCGCCGTCTACGCGCTCCAACGACCCGGTGACCGCCGCGTGAACCACCTCCAGCCGACGACCCACCCCGGCCTGGCCTTCGACTCCCCGGCGGCAGCGGTCGACTGGCTGTTCACCGAGGCCGACTGCCTGCTGTCGTGCGCGCAACACGCCACCGACGCCGAACGGCTCCGCAAGGCGGCGGACCTGCTGCTCGTCGCGCTCGACCTCTCGGAGTCCGGCGCCTTCTCCCTACAGTACGAACGGGCCTGCACGGCGGTGTTGGAGGCCGCGGAGGCGGCCGAGGACTGCCTGGCCGAGGGGCGCGTGCGCATCGCGCTCTCGCAGGCCGAACACATGGCGGACCGCCTCGACCTGTCCTACGAGCACGGCCGGCGCGCCCTGCTGCTCGGCGTGGCGGCCGAGGACCCGATCGCCCGCTCGCACGGGGCGAACTCCTGCGGCATCATCGCGCTCTACCAGAACCGGCACGAGGACGCGATCGCGTACCTGACACGTGCACTGGAGGAGTTCCGCGGGGACGGGGACCTTCCCGGAGAGGCCAGCGTCCTCAGCTGCCTGTCCCGGGTCAACCTCAACCTCGACCACGCGAGCGAGGCCGTCGCCCTGGCGGAGGAGAGCCTCGGCATCCTGCGCAGGGTCGGCTCGCCGCTTCGTCTGGCCAACGGCCAGTACACCCTGGGGATGGCACTGGCCGCCAACGGTCAGTACGCGGCCGCCGTCGCCCAGCTCAACGACGCGCTCACCGGCTTCCAGTCCAACCGCCAACGGCTCTGGGAAGGGCTCACGCTCTTCCGCCTCGCGGAGGTGCACCTCGCCACGGACCAGGCCACCGAGGCCGCCCCGATGGCCGAACAGGCGCTGGCGCGGCTGCGGGACACCGGAGGGCCCTCGTGGCGGGCCAACGTGCTGACGGTCCTGGGGCGCGCGCTCGACGACACCGGACACACGGGGCGTGCGCGAGCCTGCTGGGAGCAGGCGTTGGAGATCCTCGACAGCAACGGGAGCCCGGAAGCCGCGGATGTCCGCAACCTTCTGGCGTCCGTGACCGTCTGAGTAGGCAAGCCTTCCGCCGTCGGAACGTTGGTGCCACGAGGACGTTGACCGAACGTTTATCCGGTGCTGCGACGCTCTGGCGCGCGGCTCGCCCTCGGGGCGACGGCGAGAGCAAGGGGGGTCCGTTCACGGGCGCGAGGACTGCCCTGGACGGCCTGGATTCCAGATGACGACACATGGGGGTTTCACCTTGTCCGAGACCAGGACACACGACAGCGACGCCACCAGCACGCCCAAGCAGGGCACGAGCAGGGACCGTCGGGACGAGTCGGCCGAGGGCGTCGTCGAGCCCACCGACTTCTACCCGAAGGACGAGCCCGTCAAGGAGCCTGTCGGCGAGCCGACGGACTTCTACCCCAAGGGCGAGTCCACGGACAACGGGGGTGTCGAGCCGACGGACTTCTACCCGAAGAGCGAGCCCCGGAAGACGGGCGGCGTCGAGCCCACCGACTTCTATCCCAAGAGCGAGCCCAAGAAGGCCGGCGACATCGAGCCCACCGACTTCTACCCCAAGAGCGAGCCCCGGAGCGGCGAGTAGCCGCCGACGTCGGAGCGAACTCCGAGGGCGTTCGGTCGCCCACCGCCATGCCGATCATCGCTGTCGGTTCTCACTACAAGCAATGCGGGCATCAATACGAACAAACGTTGCCTCAGGTGGCGCGTCACCCGGCGTGACCACCAGGGGCAGCCCGCCTCCACCAGGGAGTCTGCATGTCAGGAATGCGGAGAATCCTTGCCGCCTGCGCCGTCGCGGTCGCGCTGGTGGCAGGGGCAGCAGCACCCGCCTTAGCCGACCAGCCGGCGGCGGTTGCGCATGACAGCGGTTCGGCCCCGAACGACTTCTGGCCCAAGTAATCGAGTGAGGGCCGGGACAACCACATCCGCACAGCCACACTCGTCAGGGGTGGGTCCGCCACGGACCCGCCCCTACGTTTATTACACGTTTATGACGGGCTGTCATGCTCAGAGCTACCGGTCGGAAGCAGGGGTGCTCGACCGGCCTCCACAGGGGGTGCCTGCCCGGCGACTGCGGGGGAGTCGCCGGACAGGCACCACGCTCTGGGTTCGCCGGCTCGGACGGCGGGGAGGGGAGCCGTCCGCGCCGAGCCAGAGCCCCGGCACCAGGCCCGGGCGAGAATCCGGGCAGCAGCCCCGGGCAGGAGTCCCGGGCCGCAAGCCCGAGCCGCCACCGGCGACCGGGGCCGGGACCGAGAGCGGGGCCGGGCCGAAACCGAGACCGGGGCCAGGGCCGGGGCCGAGTCCTCTGGAGGGCGCGGCGCCACGACGGGTCGCCCGCGACGAGGCGGGCGAGGAGAACGGCACTCGTCGGGCGTTGATTTTTCGTTTATGGCTGACTGGCAGTCTCGACAGTGGCCGACCGGAAGCAGGGGTGCGCGGTCGGCCTCAAAAGAGGCTGTCCGGTGGAGTTGGGAGAAACCACCGGACAGCGGGGGGGACCCGGGTCTGGGGGGACCCGGGGACCACGGGGGGGATGGGGGAAAGCGGGGGGAAGCGGGGGGAAGCTGGCCCGGATGGCGTGGAGGGGAAGCCGTCCGGGCCAGAGCCGTTTCCGCCCCCGCCCCCGCCCGAGCACGTTAGAGCCGGTGCGCGCCGGGTACCCCGGCGGCGTGGTGACGCGGACAGACCCCTATGTCGCCGCCGAGCCGGCGGCCGCCGAGGAGTACCTGCGGGTGACGTTCGCCTCCGGCCGCACCGTGCGGGTCTCGTGCACCGTCCCGCTGGAGGGTGTCCTCCGGCTGCGCGCCCGTGCCCCCGGCTCGCCGGCCCCGGAGGACCCGTGGGAGGACCCGCGCGAGGACCCGCGGCGCCTGCCGGACCCCGTTCTGTCGAACGGGCTCCCCCACCGCCCCGCGCGGCTGACCCGCACACCCGAGGGGATCGAGATCAGCGGCCCCGGCGTCCACGCCCTGTGGGAGGCCGGGCGGCTCGACGGAGCCGACCACGAGGAGGGCGCGCCGCAGGCCCTGCGCTTCGGGGCGTTCCACCGCTTCTCCGAGCCCGAGGGCGACACGCTCCCCTTCCACGCCGGGTACGTGCCGCCGTCCCCGGGCGAGCCGGCGCGGTGGGTGGAGACGATCCACCTCACGCCCGACACCGCCGTCTACGGCGGCGGCGAGAGCTACCAGGGCATCGACCTGCGCGGCCGGCGCCGGCGCCTGCGCAACATCGAGGAGAACCGGGCCGCCGGCCGCGACTCGGCGTACCTCAACGTGCCGCTGCTGTGGTCGGACGCCGGCTGGGGCATGTTCGTGCACGGCGGCGGACCGATCACCGCGGACCTCGGCGCCACCCACGCCGAGGCCGCCCGCGTCGAGATCGTCGGCGACGAACTCGACCTCTTCCTCCTCAGCGGCGACGCGCCCACCCTCCTCGACCGCTACCTGGCCCTGACCGGCGCGCCGAGCCCGCTGCCTGAGTGGGCCTACGGGGTGTGGATGGGCCGCAGCTCGTACTTCACCGCCGAGGAGGTGGAGCACAACGTGGCGGAGCTGGCCGACGCCGGCTGCCCCGTCGACGTGGTGCACGTCGACGAGTGGCTCGACGCGTGCGTGCTGGCGGACGCCTCCTGGAGCACGGGCCCCGACCGCGCCCGCTTCCCGGCCGGCTGGACCCGCCCGCTGGCCGACCGCGGCACCCGCGTCAGCCTGTGGATCAACCCGTACGTCACGCGCGGCACGCCGCTGGCCGAGGAGCTGACCGCCCGCGGCTTCGTGCTGCGCGACGCCGAGGGACGGCCTGCCGCCACCTCCGACAACCCGAGGAACCTGCTGCTGGACTTCCTCCACCCCGAGGCCCGCGAGTGGTGGTGCGAGCGGCTGGCCACGACGCTGCGCGAGGAGGGCAACGCCGCCGTCATGGCCGACTTCGGCGAGGAGATCCCCGCCGACGCGGTCTTCGCCGACGGCAGCACGGGCGTGGAGCGACGCAACAGCTACGGCCTCTTCTACCAGGAGACCGTGCGCGAGGCGGGGCGGCGGGCCCGGCACGGCGACTTCGTGCCCCTGGCCCGCTCCGGCACGGCGGGATCGCAGCGCGACCCCGCCCACTGGGCGGGCGACATGCCGTCCACCTGGAGCGGCCTGATCTCCAGCCTGCGTGCCCTGCTGTCGATGTCGCTGAGCGGCTTCTCGGCCGTCACGCAGGACGCGGGCGGGTACTGGACGCCGGCCTCGTACCGGCGGGGCGAGGAGCTGCGGGCCACGATGACGCCGTACGAGATGGTCGCCGACGTCGAGCCCGAGTTGTACGGGCGGTGGGCGCAGTGGGCGGCGTTCTGCCCGATCATGCGCTTCCACGGCACCGGGCGCCGCGAGCCGACGGCCTACCCGGAGCCGGCGCGGAGCGCGGCCCTGGCCGCCTGCCGGCTGCGGCAGCGGCTGCGGAGCTACCTCGTGACGTCCGCACCGGGTCACGCAGGCGGCGGGGAGCGGCTGCCGTTGATGCGGCCGATGCCGTTGGCGTACCCCGGCGACCGCGCCGCCCGCGACGCCCGGTTCCAGTACCTGCTCGGCCCCGACATCCTCGTCGCGCCGCTCCTGGAACCCGGCGGCTCGCGCCGGCTCTACGTGCCGGACGGCGCGTGGACGCCCCTGGTGGGCGCCGAGCCGCTGGAGGGGCCCGGCTGGCGGCGGGTGCGCTGCGCGCCCGACCAGTACCCGGCCTACGTCCGTGCCGAGCGGGGCGTGGCGGGGGTGCTGGACGGCGCCGGGGAGGGTGGGGTCGCCGGGACGGGCGGGACGGCCAGGAACGGCGGGACCGGCGGGACGGGCGGGACGGGCGGGACGGGCGGGATCACCCCAGGCTCGCGAACGGGTTGACGTCCCCCAGCTCCTCGATCTCCACGGTCTGGTCGGCGGGCGGGGCCGTGGCGTCCACGGGCTCGCCGAAGTCGCTGAGGGCGAACTCGCCGGTGGTGTCGCCGAAGAGCTCGGAGGTGCTCTCCATGGTGGTACGCAGCAGGTACGGTTCCCCCTCGGCGGCGACCAGGTACGTCGCGTCGATCCTGTCCTCGCCGTCGCGGTACTCCCAGCGGATGGTGTGCGCGCGCTGGCCGAGGACGGCGGTGTCCTCTCCTCTGAGCCACTCCACGCGGGCGCCCGTCTCCTCGGTCTGGGACTCCTGCTCCTCCACCGAGACGAGTTCCTCCCAGTCGCCGCAGACGTTGGCCACGCCGCTGAGGGAGGGGTGATCCGCCGGACCGTGGACGTAGCTGTCGTGAAACGCGCCGCCCGCGCCCGCCCCGGCGTCCTGCCACATCCGCTCGTCGGGCTTGGCCCACACCTCCTCGCCTCGCGCGACGAACTCGACCGTGCCCACCTCGCTGTTGGTGACCTCACCCACGCAGGTGCCGTCGGAGTCCCTCGCGTAGTCGACCTCGGTGGTGGCCATCCCCGAGACGGTGTAGGTGACCCGGCCGGAGCCGGCGTTCACGACCGCGTCCATCGCCCGTTGCAGCATCTCCTCTGGGGGCAGCGCCGCCAGTTCCTCGCCGCCGCCCGCCTCGGGCTTCTGACCGCTGCCGCCGCCGAGCTGGCCGGGACCGCCCTCGTCACCGCCGCCGCACGCCGCCAGCGAGGCCGCCACCGCCACCGCGACGGCCGCCCCGCCCAGCCTTCGTGTCCGCACAACCGCTCCCCGTCCGTGCCGTGTTGGGTGTCGCTCACCCGCCCCGGACCCTAGTCGAGCCAGACGGTGACCGTGAGGGGGAGGTGGTCGGAGGCCGGGCTGTCGAGGATGCGGAAGTGTTCGAAGGTGACGGGCTCGCCGCCGAAGATCCAGTCGACGCGGCGGTGGGGCGGGACGTGGGTGACGCGGTCGGGGTTGCCGGCCACGTCCTGGGCGCTCGTGAAGCCGGCCTCCAGCACGGTGTCGACGATCCGTGAGTCGGGCTCGGCGTTGAAGTCGCCCGCGAGGACGGTGTGGGCGTGGTGGCCGCGGTCGAGGGCGGCCAGCACCTCCTGGAGCTGGGAGGCGCGGGCGCTGGAGGCGGCGCCGCTGCCGCCGCCCTCCAGGTGGGTGGTGGCGATCCGCGCGGTCTCGCCGTCGGCGAGGCGGACCGTCACGGAGGCGTAGGAGCGGTCCATGCGGCCGTCGCCGCGCGGCAGGCTCCCGGTCTCGCGGTCGACGACGGGGAGGCTGGTGAGGATGACGTTGCCGAACTGGCGGTCGGCGGCCGGGGACCAGACGGCCTCGGCGTCGAGGCGGCGCTCCAGCCAGCCGACCAGGTCCAGGCCGCCGGCGGCGGACCAGCCGCGCGGCACCTCCTGGAGGACGACGACGTGCGCGCCGGAGTCGCGGATGACGCCGAGGATCTCGTCGGGGACGACCTCGCCGTCGCCCTTCACGGCGAAGTGCACGTTCCAGCTGAGGAGGCGGTAGGCGCCGCCGGCCGTGTCGGTGGGCAGGGGGGCGGGGGCGGAGCGGACGGCGTTGGCGAGGGGCGGGTAGGCCAGCAGGAGCGTGGCGAGCAGGAGGGGGAGGAAGGGGCGCGACAGGCGTGGCGACACGCCGACGGTGGTGGGGGCGGGTGCGGAGGCGGGGGCGGCGCTCGGGTCCCTGGCGGTGTCCGTGTCGGGCTCCGTGGTGATCTCGGCGTCCGGGTCCGTGGTGGCGTCGGCGTCCGGGTCCGTGGTGGCGTCGGCGTCGAGGGCCGTCGCGGCGCGTCCGGCCGGGACCTTCACGGCGGTGGCCGCGGCAGCGGCGGACGCGGTCGCGAACCAGGCCGCGGCGGCGAGCGCGACCGCGCCGAGGACGGGCCACCACCCCGGCACGATGCGCAGCTGTACGGGCAGCACCAGCACGGCGTAGGCCAGGCCGCCGCCGCCCCCCGCCACGGCGAGGTCGACGAGCGCTCCCCGGCCCGTCGCGAGGCGACGACCGAGCGCGGCGGCGGTGACGGCCGGGAGGACGGCGAGCGCGACGGCCGTGGCCACGGGGACCAGCACGCCGTTGCCCGGCAGCAGGAAGAACGTCAGCGCGGCGGCGACGAGCACCGTGGGCACGGCCCAGACGGGGGCCCGGAGCGGTGCGGTCGGCACCCTGGCGCCGGCCAGGCGGCCCGGGAGGAAGCCGGGGAGCGACCGAAAGCCCGCCCCCGAGGATCCCGAGGACTCCGAGGTCTCCAAGGTCTCCGAGGACTCCGAGGACTCCGAGGACTCCGAGGGCTTCGGAGGCCCGGCCGAGGGCCAGGAGAGGGCCCAGACGCCGAGGAGGGAGCCGGTCGCGATCCACAGCCCGGCCGCCGTGGTGGAGATCCCGGCCTGCGCCGCCACGTAGCCGGGCGCGGCCAGGAACACGCCGTAGAGCGCGAGGAGCGGACCGAGCAGCCCCAGTTCGGGGCCGGAGGCGCCGGCGGGAGTGGCGGTCGGCGGCGCGTGGTACGCCTCGCGGGCGAGGACCGCCAGCGAGGCGGCGAGCGCCAGCGCGACCCCCCAGCCCCACAGCCCGCCCCGCCACACGGGGTCCCACAGGTCGAGCGGCACGCGCAGCGCCACGTCGGCGGCGACGGCCAACGCGACGGCCCGCAGCGCGCGTGCCGTGCCGCCGGCCGCCGCGCAGCGGCGGACCGCCAGCACGAGCGAGACGAGGGCGAGGGCGAGGGCCACCGCGACGATCAGGGCCGTGCGGCCGGCGGGGAACTGCACGACGAGGCGGGCCAGCGCGAGCCCGGCCACGGCCGCGGGCAGGGCGCTGCGCACGCCGAGCCACCACACCGCCGGACCCGCCAGCGCGGCGCCGGCGAAGCCGAGCACGGTCAGCGTCGCGGCGCCGGCCGAGGTGCCGGTCGTCGTGCCCGCGACACGCAGCAGTTCCACCGTCGTCAGGGTGATGACCGCCGTCAGCAGCGTCAGCGTGCGCGTGGCGAGCGCGGGTGCGGGGTGGCTCATGTGCCGTGAGGCTAGCGGCACTACGGCGTGGGACGGGCCCCGGGGCCGGATGACCACGGCCCGACGTCCGCCCGGCACGGGCGCGGAGCAGCCGTGGAACGGGGGCGGCACGGGGACGGCGCGCGGGCACGGAACGGGCCGGGACTGGTCGGAAGCGGCCGGGAGCGGCCGGAAGCGGCGCGGGACACGGGTCGGGGTGCGAGGGGGCGCCGAGGGTCGTAGCGTCGAACACATGGACCGTTCGACGGGACAGACCACGACGAAACGGCACTGGTTCCGCAACGCGCTGGGAGGCCTGCTGGCGGCGGTCGCCGCCGCGTTGGCCCTGGTCAGTCCGCTGTTCGACTGGTACGGCGAACGCCAGGGACGCGACTTCAGGCTCGGGGACCTCTTCTCGGGCGACGGCATCTCCACCGACAACGCCGGGCTGCTGAGCGGCGTCTTCGTGGTGATGCTGATCGCCGCCGTGCTGCTGGTGCTGGCGATCGCGATGCGCCTGGCGTGGCTGATGGCGTTGGCCTCGCTGATCGTGCTCGGCATCACCATCCTGTGGATGGTGCGGCAGTACCAGGTGGCGGACACCCTGTCCGTCAGCCGGGAAGGGCTCGGCGAGGGGGTGGCGTGCGCGCTGGTGGCCGGTGTGCTGGCGCTCGCGGGCGCCGTCGCGACCTACGGGCGCGGACGCGGGCGGCACCGGCGCGGCCGGCCGGCGGCGGCACCGGAGCGCGCGGAGCCGGCGCGGGGGGAGCCGCAGGCCCAGCCGGCGCCCGCGCAGCAGCCGCAGGCGGCGCAGCCCGCGCAGCCCATGCAGCCGGCACAGCCGGGCCAGCCGGTGCAGCAGCCTCCCGCGCAACCGGCGGCGCCGCCGCAAGCCCAGCCGGGCCAGCCGACCCAGCCCCAGCCGGCGGGGACCCAGCAACAGCCGCAGGCCCAGCCCGCCCCACCGCCGCCCGCGCAGCCTCCTCCCCCGCCGCCGCACGAGCCGGGCCACCAGCGGGGAGGCCGGCTGCTGCACGGCCCGTGGCGGAAGCGGACGAGCCGGGAGGAGCAGCCTCCCGGTCAGCCCGGTCAGCCCGGTCAGGAGGAGGAGCCGCCGGACCACCGCCGCGGCGCCGCCTGAGCCACCGGCCGCAGCCGGGAGCGGCCGGCGGGAGCCCCGAGCCTGTCCGGGCCCGGCGCCGCCGGCCTACGACTTCTGTCGGGACTGCCGCGTGCCCCACGCCGCGTCGAGGGCGTAGACGCAACGGTCCTTGCTGCACGCGAAGACCATGCCGGCGTTGTCCGCCCCGCCACCCACGACGGGCGTGCCGGTGATCGCGCCGCCGGTCTCCAGCTTCCAGCTGAGCCGACCGCTGACCGCGTCGACCGTGTACAGGCAGTGGTCCTCGGAGCCGAAGTGGACCCGGCCGCCGCTGGGGACGGGCGAGCCCGCGATCGTCCCGCCCGCCGCGAAGCGCCACCGTGGCGTGCCGCTGACGGCGTCCAGGGTGTACATGGCGGAGCCGCTGCCCAGGTGGACCAGGCCGTCCGCGACGACCACCGGCTCCGTCGACTGGCGGGCCTCGGTGGCGATGCGCCACCGGTCGTCGCCGGTGGTGACGTCGAGGGCGTAGACCGTGCCGAGGTAGTCGGCGAAGTAGATGCCGCCGGCGCCGCCGCGGTCGGGCTGGTACGCGGGCGGGCACAGGATCGCGGCGGGGGCGTCGAAGCGCCACCGCTCGGCGCCGCTGGCCGCGTCGAGCGCCAGGACGCGCGAGCCGGCGCACACGTACACCACGCCGTCGGAGGTGGGCAGCGTCCGCACCGGCACGCCGCCGGTCGTGGAGCTGTCGCCGACGGCGTACCGCCACAGCTCCTGGCCCGAGCGGGCCTCCAGCGCGTACAGCTGGCCCTCCCCCCAGGCGTAGACGGTGCCGTCGTGCACGACGGGGCCCGTGTCCTCGGACTCGAAGTCGCTCTGGGCGCCGGTCAGCTCCCACAGCTGCTCGCCCGTGCCGGCCTCCCACGCCTGCACTCCCCCGCCACGGGTGGCGGTGACGACGGTGCCGCGCGCGGCGCGCAGGGCGTAGACCCACGAGTCGGTCGAGACGCGCCACTGGTCCGCGCCGTCGGTGGCGTCCAGCGCGTAGAGGCTGGGGCCGTCCGAGGCGAACAGCCGGCCGG
This sequence comes from Streptomyces sp. 4N509B, assembly GCF_052245655.1. NCBI lineage: Bacteria > Bacillati > Actinomycetota > Actinomycetes > Kitasatosporales > Streptomycetaceae > Streptomyces > Streptomyces sp. 4N509B. The sequence continues at coordinate 6,786 of NZ_JBQQBZ010000023.1, read as the reverse complement.
AGCTGACCGCCATGGACCAGGCGACCTCGCGGGTCTTGAACTGGCGGCGGCCACTGGCCACGTCCAGCGCGTGCACCTCGAAGGACGTGACGTAGACCAGGCCGCCGCGGACGATGGGCGTGCCCCACAGGTCGTTGTTCATCCGGAAGCGCCAGGGGCCCCAGGCGGTGCCGGGCTGGCCCGAGGCGCCCGAGCCGCCGGAGGCCTGGGCCGGCACGGAGGGCGCGGCCGGGCCGCCGGCGCTGGCGGCGTCGCCCTGCCGGACGGGGCCCGAGGGCTGGGCGGGAACCGACGGGGCGGGCGGGGTGGCGTGCGCGGCGGGGCCCACGTTGGCCGTGGCGGGGCTCGGCATCGCGGTGGCGGCCGAGGGCTCCGCCGGCGGGCGGGCCCAGTCCGGGGAGGGAGCCGCGCCCGACGGGTCCGGGCCGCCACGGTGGGGCCCCGGACCGATCGGCACCTGCGAGCCGGGCAGGCGCACGGGATCGCCGTGGCCACCCTGCGGCGGGACCGGCTGGGACGGATGAGCCACGGGCTGCGACGGATGGGCCACGGGCTGGGACGGGTGAGCCGGCTGCGACGGGGGCGAGCCGTGCTGTGACGGATGCGGCGGCGGAGGCGGCGCGGCGAACGGGGGCGCGGGCGGCGCCATGCTCGGCGGCGGCGGCGACGGTGGCACGGCGTGGGAGCGCGGCGCGTGCGGCGACGGGTGCGAGGACGGCGGGCCGACCGGCGGCGGTGGCACGGGCCGCGGCATGGAGGGGGGCGAGGACGGCGGCGGCTCGGGGATGCGGGGAGCGCGCCCCTTGCGCCGCTCGATGAGGGCGACCGCGCCCGGCGGCAGCCAGGCCGAGGCCGTGCCGCTGTCGTCACCACCGGAGAAGAGGTGCGGCGCGAGCTGGGCCTGGAGGTCGTTCGGCGTGGGCCGGTCCTCCGGCTTGTGCACCATGAGCGCCTCGATCAGCGGGCGCAGCTCCTCCGGCAGCCCCTCCAGGTCCGGGCTCTCGCGCAGCAGCATGAAGACCGTCTCCACCGGGTTCGCCCCGTGGTACGGGGGGTGGCCGGTGGCCGCGAAGACGAGGGTGGAGGCGAGGGAGAACACGTCGCTGGCGCCGGTCACGCTGCGGGAGTCCCTGGCCTGCTCGGGCGACATGTACGCGGGGGTGCCGACGGCGACGTTCGTCATGGTCAGGCGCGTGTTCGAGACGCCGGAGGCGATACCGAAGTCGATCACGCGCGGGCCGTCCTCGACGACCAGCACGTTGGACGGCTTCAGGTCCCGGTGGACGAGGCCCGCGTTGTGGATGGACTGAAGGGCCTCGGCGACGCCCGCCGCCAGCCAGCGCACGGCCTGCGGCGGCAGCGGGCCGCACTCGCTGACGATCTCCTCCAACGAGGGGGCGGGCACGTACGCCGTGGCCAGCCACGGCACGGCGGCCCGCGGGTCGGCGTCGACGACGGCCGCGGTGTAGAAGCCGCTGACGGCGCGGGCAGCCTCGACCTCCCGGGTGAAGCGCACCCGGAAGAGCTGGTCCTCGGCCAGCTCGCTGCGCACGGTCTTGATCGCCACCCGCCGCCCGGAGGCGGAACGGGCCAGGTACACCAGCCCCATGCCCCCGGCGCCGAGCCGGCCGAGCACCTCGAACGGCCCGATCCTTCGCGGATCGTGCTGCGTCAGCTGCTCCACCATCTGCCTGGCACCTCCCCGTCAGGGCGTTCTCGACATGCCGCCCTTCACGCAGCATCTCATTGCCCATCGAACCCGCACATCGTCACGCCTTCTGCCACGCCTTCCGGCGAGCCATCCGGGGCGATGGACGTCTCAACAGATTCTTCCCTCCGGGACTGACAGTGGCGAACCCGGGGCAGCGGACCGTTCGCGGTGACGGGCCGTGTCCGGGCCGTCGACCTCGGGTTTTCTCCGGGCGTCGGATGTCGTGCGGGCCCCGGGGCGGCCGGGCCCCGCCTTTCGCCACCGCGTCGGCCTTCTCGACGCCTTTCCGAATCCGCATACGATCCGCTCCCCCTTCCCACGAGATCCTCTGCCCGATCCTTACGGGATCCCCACCTGCTTCCCCGTGGATCCCGACCAGAAGGTGGGAAAAACAAGGCCGGAAGTGGCCTGGAACCCGTTCGGATGCGGTCAGATAGCGATTTGATCACGTGTCGATAAGCTGACGGCATGACAGGACAGGTAACAACAGTTGACGGCCGGGTAGCCGGCCGACGTGGCCAGGCAACACGCCAGAAACTGCTCGACTGTCTCGGAAAGATGCTGAGTAGCTCGCCGTACCGGGACGTCAAGGTGATCGATGTCGCTCGCAAGGCGGGCACCTCGCCGGCGACCTTCTACCAGTATTTTCCGGACGTCGAGGCGGCTGTTCTGGAGATCGCCGAGGGAGCGGTCGCGGAAAGCGCCGAGCTGTCGGATCTGGTCGACGGGCGTTCCTGGGCCGGCCAGTCCGGCAGGGCGGCGGCGGAGGAGCTCGTCGACGGCCTGATGGCGTTCTGGCGCAGAAACGACGCGATCCTGCGGGTGATCGACCTGGGCGCCGCCGAGGGCGACCGCCGTTTCGTGAGAATCCGCACCCGGGTGCAGGGCGGCGTGGTCAAGCCGCTCGCCGACGCGGTGGACCAGGCGGGCAGGAGCACGGAGGTGTCGGGGGCGGCCGTCGCGAACGCGCTGGTCACGATGCTCACGGCGGTCGCCTCGCAGCCCAAGAGCCTTCAGGCGCTGGGCGCGAAGCAGACGGACCTCAGGCCGGCGCTCGTGCTGCTGGTGCATCTCGGCGTCACCGGCAGGAAGCCCGCGCCCGGCGGAGGGACCGCCGCGGGGAAGGCGCCCAGGAAGACGGCGGCCAAGGCCGCGAAGACCGCCAAGACCGCCAAGACGGCCAAGGCGGCCAAGACCGCGCGGACGGCCAAGGCCACGAAGTCCGCCAGGACGGCCAAGACCGCGAAGACCGCCAAGACGGCGAAGAGCGCCAAGACCACGAAGTCGGCCAGATCCGCACGGTCGACGCGGCCGGCGAAGAAGGCGGCCGCGCCGTCCTCGGGATCGACGAGCGCGGCCGAGTCGCCCGAGTCCTGACATGACCGCCCGTACCTGAATGAACCGCCATGTCATGTCATGCCATGCCTTGACGGAGAGCCCCTGACAGCTACTGACACGACAAGCTGACAGTGACGAGGGAACGGGGCTGACGCCGCCCGGTTCCCGTCCGCCGGACCGGCGCGTTCCTCCCGCCGCGCGCCCCGTGGTGAGCGCGGGCAAGCGAGGACGAGCGCGGCTGCGTATTCTCATGCACATGCCGAAGAACCCGGCGAAGGCCCCCCTGCCGGAAACGCCCGGATCACCGGGATCCCCGGCTGTCGCGGCCCCCGACACCACGAGCACCACCAACATCGCGGATGCCGCGAAGACCCCGCGGACCGCGCGGACCGCGCAGACCGCGCAGACCGACGACCGCGCGTCCGACGACGCCACCCGAGCCGACAGCGCCCCCCGAGCCGACGACGCCACGCCGGCCGACGACGCCTCACGCGCCGCGAGGACGATCCGGGCCGACCCGACGCACGGCGGGAACGACCACCCGGTCTACGTCGTGGGCGCGGGCCCCGGCGGGCTCGCCACCGCCGCCGCCCTCGGCGCACACGGCATACGCGCCGTCGTCGTGGAACGCTCCAGCGACGTCGCGGCCTCCTGGCGCACCCACTACGAACGGCTGCGGCTCCACACCACCCGCAGGTGGTCCTCGCTGCCCGGCCTCCCCATACCCCGCTCCGCGGGCCGCTGGGTCCGCCGCGACGACTTCGTGCGCTACTGCGAGGAGTACGCCCGCTTCCACCAGCTCGACCTCGCCACCGGCGTCACCGTCGCCCGCGTCGACCAGGCGGCGGACCGCGACGGCTGGGTGCTGCGCGCCAACGGCGGCCGCGAGCTGCACGCCTCCGCCGTCGTCGTCGCGACCGGGTACAACCACACCCCACGCCTCCCCGACTGGCCGGGCATGGACGGCTTCACCGGCGAGCTGCTCCACGCCGCCGACTACCGCCGCCCCGACCGCTACGCCGGCCGCGACGTGCTCGTCGTCGGCGTCGGGAACACCGGCGCCGAGATAGCCGCCGACCTCGCCTTCGGCGGCGCCGCCCGGGTCCGCCTCGCCGTCCGCACCGCCCCGCACATCCTGCGCCGCTCCACCCTGGGCTGGCCCTCCCAGGCCAGCGCCGTCCTGGTGCGGCGCCTGCCGGTCCGCATCGTGGACCGCGCCGCCCGCCAGCTGGAGCGGACGCTCCCGAACCTCACCGAGTACGGGCTCCCCCGCCCCGACACCGGCCTGTACACGCGGGTCCGCGAGGGCGCGATCCCGGTGCTGGACACCGGCAGGACCGGCCTGATCCGCGCGGTGCGGCGCCGCCGGGTGGAGCCGGTCGCGGCCGTCGTCTCGTTCGACGGCGACCGCGTGACGCTCGCCGACGGCGAGGTCGTCGGCCCCGAGGTCGTGATCGCCGCCACCGGGTACCGGCGCGGGCTCGAACCGCTGGTCGGGCACCTCGGGGTGCTCGACGGCCGCGGCTGCCCGCTGGTCCACGGCCGCGAGACCCACCCCGCCGCGCGCGGCCTGTACTTCACCGGCTACGCCAACCCCATCAGCGGCGCGCTGCGCGAGCTGTCGAGGGACGCCCCGAGGATCGCGGGCGCCATCGCCAGGAGCCGACGGGAACGCCGCAGGGCCTGATGCCACGACGGGCCCCTCCCCGGGCGGGGAAGGGCCCACGGGGTGACGACGCGTTCGCCGAGGCGGGCTCGCGTGGGACCGCCTCGACGTCCCCTCGCAGCGCGTCACCCCGGCCCGGGCCGCCCCGCCTCCAGGGACTCACCTGGGCCTTTCCCTAGGGTGATCAGGCCACCACGAGACGTCAATAGGTGGCCGGTGCCTCGGGGGTGGGCGCCCGGCGGACGAGGGCGCGCTCACGCGCGGGCGCACGAGATGCGCACAGGGTGGCCTCATGCCCCGGCGCGCTCCGTCACGTCCGCGCCGTCACCGGCGGGCCATGGCGGGTCATCCGGCCATCCGACATCGGACATCCGGCCCAGATACCCGGCCCAGATTCCCGGCACCCGGCACCCGGCCGTGCAGCCACCCGGCCATGCGACCAGGCGAGCGGCACCCCGCCCCGGCCCGACCGCCGTGGACCCGGCTGACCGCCGTGGGCCCCGTTGGCCCGGTCCGCGACGCGAACCCCGGGAGAGACCGTCCCCGCCGGGACCCGCCCGCCTCAGACCGGCCGGTCCAGCGAGCTCGACGCGGGCGCGGCGCCGATCGCCGAGGCCACGTCGGGATGGCAGTCGAAGAGACGACGCAGGCCGAGCGCGGCCAGCACACGGTTCACGTGTGAGCCGTCCTCGGCTCCCTGAGCGGGCAGAATCAGCCGCAGCTCGCCCGCGCAGGACCGCATCAGGCGACGCGCCGCGACCAGCACTCCCACCCCGCTGGAGTCACAGAACAGCACCTCGGAGAGGTCGAGCACCACCAGCCGCCGGCCGGTGGCGACGGCCTCGTGCACCTGCTGGCGCAGTGTCGGAGAGGTCACCAGGTCGAGCTCGCCGACGACCCGCACCACGGTCCACTCGCCCCACTGCTCTTCCTCTACCTTCAACGCCACGCCGCGCAGCCTCTCCGTCTCACCGTCGGTCCGCGTGCCACGTCGGACACTCCCCGACCCTATGGGCGAACTGCCCACTTTTCTGGTGACCACGCGTTCGAGTCGCCCGACGTGACCGGATCGCTGCGGTCCCCTTCGCCGCTGGGGAACGATCGGGACGGTGGAACCGCCGGACGCTCACGGTCTTTTGCCGTGTGTGCCCGGCGCGCACCGGCGTTCGGGGGCGCGCTCGCGCAGTCCCCCGCACTACATTTGACGGATCAGGGCCGGTCGGTCGTCCCGATCGCCGCGACGGCTGAGGCTTCGGGAAGGATGGGTGCCGCATGAGGCACGAGACGCCGCCGCACTGGGACCGCAGCACGCGGGACAGACTGCTGGCCGGCGAGGCCGCCGCCCTGGGAGAGCTCTACGACCGCTTCGCCTCCCTCGCGTACGGCATCGCCCAACGGATCCTCGGCGACGAGGAGGACACCGGCCGCGTCACGGAGGAGGTCTTCGCCCGCCTCTGGGAGTGCCCCGAGGACTACGACCCCGAGCTGGGGCCCATGCGTTCCTGGGTCGCCGCCGAGGCGCACCGCCGCGCGGTCGACCTGCTACGCGAGCGGGTCAGACGCGCCGAGCGGGGCGACGGCGCGGCGGAACGGGACGGCCGGTGCGGCCGGGCCGACGCGGAGTCCGCGGCCGGCGCGCTGCGCGCCGCCGCCACGGCGGCCCGCGCGGACTACATCTTCTCCGCCATGCCCCTCCCCCTGCGCGACGCGCTCCACCTCACCCGCTTCGAGTACAAGGACTACCGGCGGACGGCCGGCAGGCTCGGCATAGCCGAGGCGGAGGCGTGCCGCAGGATCCGCCTGGGCCTCCAACTGCTGTCCACCGCGGCCGAGTATCCCGTGGACGGCGTCCGGGAGGAGCACAGGTGATGGACACGGACGCCGAGGGCGGCGGGGAGCGGGACGAGCAGGCCGGCACGGTCGAACGGCACCACCAGGTGCCGCGCCAGCGGACCGGGGAGGAGCCGCCGGGAACACCGATGCCGCTGACTCCGCCGACGCCGCCGACGCCGCCGTCCGGCCCGGCGGTCGAGCCCGTCGAACCGACCGCGCCCGCGCCACCTCCCCCACC
>NZ_JBQQBZ010000022.1:0-120740 GCF_052245655.1 Streptomyces sp. 4N509B | reverse complement strand
CCCCCACCCCTCTCCTCCCCCCCCCCCGTTTCCTCCCTTTCCGTTCCCCTCGTTCTTTCTCCTCTCCTTCTCACGCTGGAGTGGCATCGTGAACAACGGCATCGGCAACGGTTTCAACGGCTCGAACGGCCCCAGGCGCCGACACGGCTTCCCGCCCGGCTTCTCCCGCAGGGCGTTCCTGAAGCACACCGGCGTCCTGGGGGCGGCCGGCGCGATCACCGCGAGCCTCGGCGCCTGCTCGGGCCCCGAGTCCACCACCAGCGACAACGACAACGGCGACGGCGGGCTGCGCACCCTCACGGCCGTCATCGGGTACGGCAACGACCAGAGTTGGGACCCGACGATGACCGCGTCGGCGTTCTCCATGGCCGCCAACCACCACATCTACGAGGGCCTGCTCGACACCGACCCCATCACCCGCGAGCCCTACGCCGCGCTGGGCACCGCCCTGATCGACGACACCAGCGCCACCACCTGGCGCTTCAGCCTCCGCGACGACGCCACCTGGCACGACGGCCAGCCCGTCACCGCCGACGACGTCGTCTTCACCTTCGAGCGCATCCTCGACCCCGAGGCGCAGGTGCTGACCCACTCCTTCTTCGTCACCTGGCTGGAGCGGGTGCGCGCCGTCGACGAGCGGACCGTCGAGCTGGACTTCCGCTTCCCCTTCCCTGACGCCGCGCCCCGCCTGACCATCGCCAAGATCCTGCCCCGGCACGTCTACGAGGCCGACGGCGCCTTCGACGAGCTCGACGGCGGGCGCCTGGTCGTCGGCTCGGGTCCGTACCGCCTGACCTCCCACCAGCCCACCACCAACACGGAGTTCGAGGCGTTCGAGGAGTACAACGGGCCGCGCCCCGCCGCCTTCCCCCGCATGAACTGGCTGACGATGGTGGAGGCCGCGCCGCGCGTGGCGGCGATCTCCGGCGGCAGCGCGGACGCGCAGATCGCCGACAACATCCCCTACGACAACGTGGAGCAGCTGCGCGGCGACGGCCTGACCGTCGAGGGCGGCGCCGGCATGAACCACATGTTCCTGATGTTCAACACGGCCACCGCGCCCTTCGACGACGTCCGGGTCCGCCAGGCCCTCTTCTACGCCATCAACGTCGACGAGATGATCGAGGTCGCCCTGCGGGGCTACGGCGCGGCGCCCACCTCCTTCCTCAACGAGGGCAACCCCGCCCACCGCCCGGCCGCCACCGTCTACACCTACGACCCCGACCGCGCCCGGCGGCTGCTGGACGAGGCCGGCGTCACGGACCTGCGGGTCAACCTCATGGCCGTCAACGTCAGCTGGATCGTGGACTGCCTGCCGACCATCAAGGAGTCCTGGGACGCGATCGGCGTCTCCACCACCCTGGAGCCGCAGGACACCTCGGCCCTGTTCACCAAGATGGACCAGAACCAGGACTACCAGGTGGTCGCCGCCGCCTCGAACCCCAACCAGTTCGGCCTCGACGCCGACCTGATCATGCGCTACAACTACACGGCCGGCGGCGGCTGGATGGGATACACCCGCTGGGACGGCAGCGAGGACGCCCGCGCCCTCTTCGCGATGATGGACGAGGCCACGCGCGAGAGCGACCCGGAGCGCAAGCTCCAGCTCACCCACGCGTACCTCGACGTCATCGCCGAACAGGCCGTCCTCTACCCGGTGGTCCACAACGAGCTGCTGACCGCGTGGGACCCCGACGCGCTCACGGGCGTCACGGCCCAGCCGTATCCGGGCATCAACCTCCTCCAGGCCGGGCCGGCCTGACCCGGCGCGAGTAGGGAACCCGAGAGGGAGTCCGGGAGGGAACGCGTACCCCCATGGTCGTCATCGTCCGCATGGTGCTGCGCCGCGTCGCGCTGCTGGTGCCGCTGACGCTCGGCATCGTCCTGTTCGTCTTCCTCGTGATGGAGTTCTCCGACACCGACCCCGCCGCCGCCTACTTCATGGGAGGCAACCCCACCCAGGAGCAGCTGGAGAACTTCCGCGAGGAGAACGGCCTCAACGACCCGCTCGCCGTGCGGTACGTGGCGTTCCTCGGCGACCTGGCGCGCGGCGACATGGGCACCAGCGTGCTCGGCCGCGAGCAGGTCGCCGACCAGGTCGGCACGGCGCTGCCGCTCACGATGCAGCTGACGTTCCTCGGCCTCGGCCTCGGCGTCGGCCTCGCCCTGGTCTTCGGCGTCCTCGCCGCGATCTACCGTGACCGCCTGCCCGACCAGGCCATCCGCGTCGTCTCCCTCACCGGGGTGGCGGCGCCCAGCTTCTGGATCGCGCTGCTGATGATCCAGTACCTGGCGGTGGAGCTGGGCTGGTTCCCGACCGGCGGGTACACGAACCCGGCCGACTCGCTGACCGGCTGGCTGGAGACGATGGCGATGCCCGCCGTCGCGCTCTCGCTGCCGGTGGCGGCGGCGTTGACCCGCATCGTGCGCACCGCCGTCGTGGAGGAACTCGACCGGGACTACGTGCGCACCGCCGTCGGCAGCGGCCTGCCCCCGGTCGTCGTCGTGGGGCGCAACGTCCTGCGGAACGCGCTGATCAACCCGCTGACGGTGCTGGGCCTGCGCGTCGGGTACCTGCTGGGCGGCGCCGTCGTCATCGAGACGATCTTCAACCTGCCCGGCATGGGCAAGCTGATGATCGACGCGGTGCGCAACGGCGACCCGGCCGTCGTCCAGGGCGTGGTCCTCACCACCGCGCTCGGCTTCGTCGTGATCAACCTCGTGATCGACATCCTCTACCTCCTGGTCAACCCACGGCTGAGGAGCGCTGACTGACCCGTGACGACACCGTTCCGCAAAGCCGCCTCCCGCGTCCCGACGCGCCGCCGGCTCACCGAGCGCCTCGCCCGCCCCGGCGCCCTGCGGCTGGGCGGGCTGCGCCGGCTGCCGCTCCTCTCCCGCGTCGCGCTCGGCGTGATCGCGTTCGTCGTGCTGATGGCGGTGTTCGCCCCGCTGCTGGCGCCCCACGACCCGTACGACCAGTCGCCGAACTCCGACGGCCCCTCCGCCGACCACTGGATGGGCCAGGACAGCCTCGGCCGGGACATCCTGAGCCGGCTGATGTACGGGGCGCGCTGGTCGCTGATGATCGGCCTCGGCGCGACGCTGATCGCGCTGGTGGCGGGGGCGCTCATCGGCGCGGTCGCCGCCACCTCCCGCCGGGCGGTCGACGAGACGCTGATGCGCTGCCTCGACGTCGTGATGGCCTTCCCCGGCGTCGCGCTCGCGGCGGTGCTGGTCTCCGTCTTCGGCGGCGGCATCCCGGTGCTGATCGGCGCCATCGCCTTCCTGTACACGTCGCCGATCGCCCGCGTGGTGCGCGCCAACGTCCTCGACCAGTACGGCGAGGACTACGTCACCGCCGAGCGGATCATCGGCGCCCGCACCCCGTTCATCCTCGTCCGGCACGTCGCGGTCAACTGCGCGGCGCCGGTGCTGGTGTTCTGCACGGTGCAGGTGGCCGAGGCGATCGTCTTCGAGGCGTCGCTGTCGTTCATCGGCGCGGGAGTCCGCCCGCCGGAGCCGTCGTGGGGGAGCGTCATCTCCGACGGCAAGAACATGGTCCTGGTCGGCGGCTGGTGGGCCACGGTCTTCCCCGGCCTGCTGATGCTGGTGACGGTGCTGGCGCTCAACGTCCTGTCGGAGGGCATCTCCGACGCGTGGGCCGCCCCGGCGGCGCGGCCGCTGGCCGACGCCTCGCAGGCGTCCGGCACGGCGCTGGACGCGGCCACCTCCGGCGCGGCCGGCGCCTCGGCGCGCGACGCCGTCCGCGACGCGGCCCCCGCCACCGGCGGCGGTCGGGGCGGTGGCGGTGGCGGTGGCGGTGGCGGTGGCGGCGGTGGCGGCCCGGTGGGGGACGAGGCCGAGCTGGCGCGGGCGGCGGCCGAGGCGCCGGCACGTGAGCTGGAACAGACGCTGGCGAAGGACCGGGCGCCGGAACCGGGGTCGGAGCCCGAGTCGGAGCCGGAGCCGGGGGAGCGCCGGCCTCTCGCCCTGCCGCCGGGCCTCGCCGAGGCCGGCGCGCGGCTGCGCGCACGCGCCCGCCCCACCGTCACCGAGGCCCCCGTCCTCGCCGTCCGCGCGCTGCGCATCGGCTTCGACCGCCACCACCGCGGCATCGACGTCGTCGACGGCGTCAGCTTCGACGTCCGCCCCGGCGAGGTGCTCGGCCTCGTCGGCGAGTCCGGCTGCGGCAAGTCGCTGACCGCGCTGACCGTGATGGGCCTCCAGCCGAGGGGCGCCCGCGTCGGCGGCAGCGTCACCTTCGGCGGCCAGGAGCTGCTCGGCATGCCGGCCCGCGCCCGCCGTCGGCTGCTCGGCCACGAGATGGCCATGGTCTACCAGGACGCCCTGTCCTCGCTGAACCCCGCCATGTCCATCCGCGCGCAGCTGAAGCAGCTCCACCGGCGCGGCGGCACCCGCACCCCGGCCGAACTCCTCGAACTCGTCGGCCTCGACCCGGGGCGCACCCTGCGCAGCTACCCCCACGAGCTCTCCGGCGGGCAGCGGCAGCGGGTGCTGATCGCGATGGCGCTCTCCCGCGGCCCCCGCCTGATCGTCGCCGACGAGCCGACGACGGCGCTCGACGTCACCGTCCAGGCGCAGATCATCGAGCTGCTGCTGCGGCTGCGCGCCGAACTCGGCTTCGCGCTGATCCTCGTCTCGCACGACCTGGCGCTCGTCGCCGACGTCACCGACCGGGTGGCGGTGATGTACGGCGGGCAGATCGTGGAGACCGGCGTCACGGCTGACCTCGTGGCCGCCCCGGCCCACCACTACACCCGTGGCCTGCTCGGCTCCGTGCTGTCGCTGGAGTCGGCCGCCAGCCGGCTGACGCAGATCCGCGGCGTGGTGCCCTCGCCGGCCGACTTCCCGCCGGGCTGCCGCTTCGCCGACCGCTGCCCGCTCGCCGACGCCGTCTGCGCGACGGACGTGCCCCTCGTGGCCGTCCCCACCGCCGGGCCCGCGCCGGGGGCCGGCGGACACGAGGCCGCCTGCCACCACCCCGTCCTCGCCGAGCCCGAGGAGGCCGCCCGGTGACCGCGCAGACCGCCCCGACCGCCCACCCGAGCCCCGAGCCGGCCGCCCTCCTGACGGTCACGGACGCCCACAAGGTCTACGCGGCGCGCGGCGGCAGGCTGCTGCGGCCCGACCGGGTCCACGCCCTGACCGGCGCCGAGCTGACGATCGCGGCGGGCGAGACCGTCGGCGTCGTCGGCGAGTCGGGGTGCGGCAAGTCCACCCTCGCCCGGCTGCTGGTCGGCGTGGAGCGGCCCAGCAGTGGCACCGTGGCCTACCGGGGACGGGACCTGTGGGCCATGCCGTCGGGCGAGCGCCGCGCGGTCATCGGCCGCCACCTCGGCATGGTCTTCCAGGACCCGGCCACCGCCCTCAACCGCCGCCTGCCCGTGCGCCGCGTGCTGCGCGACCCGCTCGATGTCCACCGCCACGGCAGCCCGGCCCAGCGCGACGCGCGGGTGCGGGAGCTGATGGCGCTGGTGGGGCTGCCGGCGCAGCTCGCCGACGCGCTGCCCGGCCAGCTGTCGGGCGGCCAACGGCAGCGCGTGGCCATCGCCCGCGCCCTCGCGCTGGAGCCGGAGCTCGTCATCGCTGACGAGCCGACCAGCGCGCTGGACGTCTCCGTCCGCGCCCAGATCCTGAACCTCCTCCTCGACCTCAGGGACCGCCTCGGCCTCGCCCTCGTCTTCATCTCCCACGACATCCAGACCGTGCGGCGGATGAGCGACCGCGTCATCACGATGTACCTCGGGCGGATCGTGGAGGAGGCCCCGGCGGCCGAGGTCACCGACCGGGCGCGCCACCCGTACACCCGCGCCCTGTTCTCCGCCACCCCCGGGCTGCTCGACCCGATCGACCCGATCCCCCTCGTCGGCCCGGTGCCGTCGGCGACGAGGCCGCCGAGCGGATGCCCGTTCCGCACCCGCTGCTGGAAGGCGGACGAGGCGTGCGCCGCGACCATGCCGGAGGTGACGGAGGCGGCGGAGGGCGCCGGCGCGCACCGTTTCCGCTGCCACCATCCGGTCGCGGGTGACGAATCCACCCACGCGCTCGTTCTCCAGGCACAGGACCTTCACGCACGAAGCGCACCAAGCGCCCAGAGCGCCCAGAGCGCAGAAGGCGCCCAGAGCGCACGAAGCTCCCGCAGTGCCCAGACACCACCCAACGAGGAACGTCCATGAGCCTGCCCACCCGCCTCGGCGGCGTCATCCCCCCGGTCTGCACCCCGATGACTCCCGACGGCGAGGTGGACACCGGCTCGCTGCTCCGGCTCGTGGACCACCTCACCGGGGCCGGCGTGGACGGGCTGTTCGTCCTCGGCACCACCTCCGAGGTCGCCTTCCTGACCGACCGCCAGCGCGCGACCGTCGTCGAGACGGTCGCCGCGCACCTCTCCGGCTCGCTGCCGCTGCTGGCCGGCGCGATCGACACGACGACCCCCCGCGTGCTGGAGCACGCCCGCGCCGCGCTCGCGGCCGGCGCCGACGGCGTCGTCGCCACCGCCCCGTTCTACGCCAGGACCAGCCCCGCCGAGGTCGAGCGCCACTTCCGGCTGCTCGCCGACGGCCTGAACGCGCCGCTCTTCGCCTACGACCTGCCCTCCGCCGTGCCCGTGAGGCCGGGCACCGAGCTGCTGCTGCGGCTGGCGGCCGACGGCGTTCTCGCGGGCCTGAAAGACTCCAGCGGGGACCACCTCACCTTCCGCCGCGTCCTCACCGCCGCCCACGGCGACCCCGCGACGAGCGACTTCTCCGTCCTCACGGGCTCGGAGAACCTCGTGGACGTGGCGCTGCTGATGGGCGCCGACGGCGTGGTGCCCGGCCTCGGCAACGTGGACCCGCACGGGTACGTGCGGCTGGTCCGGCACTGCGCGGCCGGCGACTGGCAGCGGGCCCGCGCCGAGCAGGAGCGGCTGCTGACGCTCTTCGGGATCGTGGCGCGCCCGCAGGGCGTCGCCGCGTTCAAGGCGGCGCTGCGGCTGCGCGGCGTCATCGACCACGACACCACCGCGGAGCCGCAGAGCCCCCTGACCGACGCCGAACGCGAACGCGTCGCCAAGCTCCTGGCCACCACCGGGCTGCTGTGACGGCGCGGCAGGCGCCCGGCCCGGCGGGGCGTCAGCCCCGCAGCTCGCGCAGCGGCACGCGGCGCAGCTCGATCGTCTCGTACGGCCCGGCCTCGCCGGTCTCGTACAGCACGCCCAGACACGTCTCCTCGTGCTCGTCGTCGTTGACCAGCAGCACGAGGTCGGAGTAGGCCGCGGGGCGGGTGGAGAGCGTCCTCACCCGGGTGAAGCTCCGCCCCTGGTCGTCGCTGCGCCACAGCGCCAACGCCGCCCGCGCGTCGGGCCGGGAGGGCCCCGCGAAGAACAGCACGTCCCCGACCGACAGCACGCTGCCCTGCACCACGGGCACGTCCGCGAGCGTGTCCTGCGGCGCGTACGGCTCCCGCAGCGACTCGCCGCCGTCGAGCGAGTGCGCGTCCACGCGGTTCCCGCCGGCGGTGCCGTGCTGGTCCCGGCTGTTGAAGTACAGCCGGCCGCCCGGCAGCTCGGCGGCCAGCGACTCGTTGGCGTTGACCACGCCGTCGTAGACGCCGTCGACGAAGCCGATCCGCCAGCTCCGGCCGCCGTCGTCGCTCAGCAGCGCGTGCGCGCCGTAGTACCTGTCCTCCTCGCCGGTGTCCGGGGAGTCCGCGGGCGGGCTCGCCGAGTGGTTGGCCGCCACCACCAGCCGGCCCGCGTGCCGTCCCTGCCGCAGCGCGACCGCGTGCCCCGGCCCCGTGGCGTACCAGCGCCAGCCGAGGGCGGTGGGCTTGGCCTCCTCGGTGACGTCCCGCGGCGCGCTGAAGCTCAGCCCGTCGTCGTCGCTGGTCTGCACGAAGACGCGGCGGGAGCGCTCGGGGGGCACCTCGCCGCGCATGATCGCGTCCTCGTGGGCGTCGCCCCCGTTGAAGCACGTCAGGAGGACCAGGCGCCCCGTGGCCGGATCGATGACGGGCGAGGGGTTCCCCCGGGTGTCGCCCTCGCCCGCGGCGACGAGGATCAACGGGCCCCAGCTGCGGCCCCCGTCGGTGGAGCGGCGCACCACCACGTCGATGTTGCCGGTGTCGGACGATCCGCCGACCCGCCCCTCGGCGAAGGCGAGCAGCGTGCCGTCGGGCGTGGTGATCGCGGCGGGGATGCGGTACGTGTCGTACCCGCCCTCGCCGGAGACGTACGGCACGGAAAACGAGGACATGCTGACTCCTCAAGGGTCGTCAGGTGAACAGTCGTCAGTCGGGCGCGTGACGTGGGACGTGGGATGTCCGGCTTCCGGTGGATGACCGGAAAGGCTGTCCCGCAGTCCATGGCGGGCTCGCGACGCCCTGCGACTTCCCTTGCCGCGTTGTCGTCGGTCGCCAGCCTGCAAGGCTGACTCCCTCCTCCGCCTTGCAATCGAAGCCCCAGGACGCCGCTCCCTGATCCACCAGGGACTGCGGGACAGCCTTTAGGGAGCGTGCCCGGCCTCGACAAGGGCAACCGCGAGCGCCTCGTCGACCGGCGTCGGGCCTCCCACCAGCTCCAGCGTCAGGCCGGCGGCGCGCGGCTCGTCGAGCAGCGCCAGCAGCACGGCCGCCACGTCGTCCCTGGTGACCTCGCCCCGGCCGGTGGACGCGGCCAGCCGCACCCGGCCGGCGCCCTCCTCGTCGGTGAGGCGGCCGGGCCGCAGCACCGTCCACGCCAGGCCGTCCCTGGCCCGCAGCTCGGCGTCGGCGGCGCCCTTGGCCCGCAGGTACGCCGCGAAGACCGGCTCCGTCCCCGGCGGCGGCTCCTCGTCCACCCCGATCGCCGAGACCATCAGGAATCGGCGCACCCCGGCCCGCTCGGCCGCGTCCGCGACCAGCACGGCCGCCGCCCGGTCCACCGTCTCCTTCCTGGCCGCGCCGCTGCCGGGGCCGGCGCCCGCCGCGAAGACCACGGCGTCCGCGCCCCGCAGACGCTCAGCCACCTCCGCCACTCCCGCCGACTCCAGGTCGCAGACGACCGGCTCCACGCCGTCGGCCCGCAGGTCCTCCGCCTGCTCGGCCCGGCGGACGAGCCCGACCACCCGATCCCCACGCCCGGCCAGCAGCCGCCCCAGCCGCCGAGCGATCTTTCCGTGTCCTCCAGCGATCACGATGCGCATGACGACGACCGTACGCCCCGCCACTGACAGTCACGAAAGCCGCCGGGCGGCCGAAGGGCCGTCCCGGTCACGGGAACTCGCCCGTCGCCTGCCGGGGCAGCCCCCGTCCGCCGGGCCGCCCCGGCGGCCCCGGCACCGCGGGCACCCCGCCGTACTCCCGCACCGCGCTGGTGCGGGCCACGATCCGGCCGCGGTGGATCACGATCCGGCTGTAGGCCAGCGAGAGCGCGGCGGTCACGGTCGGGGCGCGCACGGCGATCAGCTCGGCGGGGAAGCCGGGCTCGATCCGCACGTCGGGCAGCCCGAGCGCCGCCCGGGGCGCCCGGCTGACGGCGAGGTAGGCGTCGAGCGGCGAGAGCCCGGACTGCGAGGCCAGCAGGTAGGCCGCCTCCAGCGGGTCGCCCCGGCCGACCGGGTTGGCCGCGTCCCGCAGCGTCCCGCTGCCGGCCGCCACCCGCACCCCGGCCGCCGTGAGCAGCCCCACGGGCGTGCCGTGCCGGCCGCCGCCGAACCCGCCGCCGCACCGGCCCTGCGGCAGGCAGGCGACGGTGACCCCGGCGGCGGCGAGCTGGTCGGCGGCGCGGGCGGCGGCCTGCGGCGTCAGGCGGGACAGGCCCGTGCAGGGCCCGATGGTGACGGCCGACCGGCTGGCGGCGACGGCGGAGGCCAGGCGGGCCAGTCGGGCCGGGTCGCCCGCCTCGGTGTGCAGGTCGACGGGCAGCCCGCGCTCGTCGGCCAGGCCGAGCACCACGTCGAGGTGGCCGGCCGGGTCGGGGTCGAGGTCCGGCGCCCCGCCCACCGCGCCCGCGCCCATCCGCACCGCGTCCCCGAGCAGCGCCCGGTTGTCCGCGCCGTCCCGCCCGGTCAGCAGCCGCGGCACGGCGACGGCCGTCAGCTCCGCGAAGCCGCGCAGCGCGCGCCGGGCCGTGAGGACGGCGTCCAGCGCGGTCAGCCCGTGCACGTCGCCGATGCGGACGTGGGTGCGCTGCGCGGTGGCGCCGTGCCCCAGCTGGAGGAGCGCCGCCTCGGTGACGCGGCGCCGCAGCGCGGCGGGGGAGCTGCGCGGCGGCGCGCTGCCGGTGAGCGCGGTGTCCGTGAGCGCGGTGTCGTGGTGGGCGTGCGGCTCCACCGGGGCGGGCAGCAGCAGGTAGTCCCGCAGGTCGAGGCGGTCGGGCGCGTCGGGCGTCCCCGGGCGGTCGGGGTGGTCACGGCGGCCGGTGGGGCCCGACGGGCCCGGCGGGCCGGCGGGACCCTGGGCGGCCGGGGAGCCGGGTGCCCGCGGGGCGTCGAGGGGTGTCCGGCCGCCGCCGCGCGGCGTGGGGCCACCCGGCCCGGTGAGGCTGCCGGCGGTGCCGACGGCCTCGATGCGCCCGCCGCCCAGCCGCACGTCCACGGCTCGGCCGTCGGCGAGCCGGGGTCCGCTGAGGACGAGGACGGGGGAGTCGGCGGCCGGGCTGCGGTCAGGCACGAGGCGAGCGTACGGGGCGGCCGGGCCCTCGGCGGGGAGGGAGGGAATAGTCGTACCGCCGTGGTGCGCGACCGGGCGGCACAGGGCGCGTGGTCTGGGCGGATCCGTCGCGCTCCGTTATGGATTTCTCCTTCGCCGCCAGAGCGTGTAATCTCTTGAGCGCTCGCCCCAATAGCTCAGTCGGCAGAGCGTCTCCATGGTAAGGAGAAGGTCAACGGTTCGATTCCGTTTTGGGGCTCTGGGGTGCGTGATCCTCCGCTCAGGCGGTGGGCTCCATCTCATGGCGGCGTAGCTCAGTCGGTAGAGCAAACGGCTCATAATCGTTGTGTCACCGGTTCGAGTCCGGTCGCCGCTACGCCTAGTAGCCGATTGTAGGGTCGCTCCTCCGATCGGCTACTCTTCTCTGCGTTCATCTTCCGTACCGGCAAGGAGCACTCACGTGGCTGCCACCGACGTCCGCCCGAAGATCACGCTGGCCTGCGTGGAGTGCAAGGAGCGGAACTACATCACCAAGAAGAACCGGCGCAACGACCCGGATCGCATGGAGATGAAGAAGCACTGCCCCCGCTGCAACGCCCACACGGCCCACCGCGAGACCCGCTGACCGGACCGGGACCCGCCACGATGGCGCTAGACCAGTCCTTCGTCGGGCGGAGCTACTCCCACGACGGCCCGCCGTACGAGGTGGGGCGGGAGAAGATCCGCGAGTTCGCCGAGGCGATCGGGGACGACAACCCCGCGTACTCCGACCCGGAGGCCGCGAGGAAGCTCGGCCACCCGGACGTGATCGCCCCGCCCACCTTCGTCTTCGCGATCAGCCACCGCGCCGTCGAACGGCAGGTCATCGCGGACCCCCAGCTCGGTCTCGACTACAGCCGGGTGGTCCACGGCGACCAGAAGTTCACGTACTCGCGCCCGGTGCGCGCGGGGGACCGGCTGCTGGTCACCTCCACCATCGAGTCGATCAGGACGATGCGGGGCAACGACATCCTGGAGATCCGTGGCGAGGTCCACGACGCGTCGGGGGAGCACGTGGTGACCGCGGTCAGCAAGCTCGTGGCGCGCGGGCCCGAGGAGGACGAGGGCGGGGGGAGCGCGGCATGACGGCCCAGATCGCCTACGCCGACGTCAGCGTCGGCACCGAGCTGCCCGCGGCGACGTTCCCCGTCACCCGGGCCACGCTGGTGCGGTACGCGGGCGCCTCGGGCGACTTCAACCCCATCCACTGGAGCGAGCGGACCGCCCGCGGCGTCGGCCTGCCGAACGTCATCGCGCACGGCATGTTCACCATGGCCGAGGCGATCCGCGTGGTCACGGACTGGGTCGGTGACCCCGGCGCGGTGGTGGAGTACGGGGTGCGGTTCACCAAGCCCGTCGTGGTGCCGGACGACGACACCGGCGCCCTGATCGAGGTCACGGCGAAGGTCTCGGCCAAGCTCGACGACGAGGCCCGCACCGTTCGGGTGGACCTCACGGCCACCAGCGCGGACCAGAAGGTCCTCGGCGCCTCCAAGGCCGTCGTCCGTCTCGCCTAGCCGCCGTCCAGCCATCGTCCAGCCGTCGTTCACGTGGGGGCCAGGTCGCCTGACCTGGCCCTTTCTTTCTGGGTTGACGAGATAGTGATTGACCACTAACTTATTCCCCATGGCCAGGGAGAGCATCCGTATGAGCGCCGAGGAGCGGCGCGAGGCGGTGCTGCGTGCCGCGATCAGCGAGTTCGCCCGCGGCGGGTACGCGGGCACCGCGACCACGGCGATCGCGCGGCGGGTCGGCGTCTCGCAGCCGTACCTCTTCCGGCTCTTCCCCGACAAGCGGGCCATCTTCCTCGCCGCCGCCACGCGCTGCACGGACGAGATCCGGATCTGCTTCGAGCGCGCGGCGGAGGGGATCGACGACCCCGGGCAGGCCCGCGAGGCGATGAGCAGGGCGTACACGGAGCTGATCGCCGACCGGGACCGCCTGATGTTCCAGATGCAGGCGTACGTCGCGGTGTACGCGGCGGAGATGGCGGGGGACCACGCCTTCGGCGAGGAGATCCGCGCCTCCTGGGCGCGGCTGTGGGACTCCTCGCACCTGCTGCTGGGCGCGGACACGGAGGGGACCTGGGACTTCATGAGCACGGGCATGCTGATCAACGTGCTGCTGTCGCTCGGCTTCCCCGAGGGGCACCGCACCTGGAACGCCTGCGACATCTTCGCCGAGATGAACCACCCCCCACCGGGCCCCGACGCCCGCGATCCCAACGACCACTGAGACGACGCCGACGTGTGCCGCACGCCGACGTCGGTGCCCTTCGCCATGTCCACAGAAGTTATTGACCGCTCACTAATTGTTCGAGCGGGCCACGACGACCGAGCGAGAAAGTGACCTCATGCGCGACCACGCACCGCCCCAGCCCACCGACCAGCGGCGCTCCCTCGCCGTCTGGACCCTGCTGCTCACCGGCGCCGCCACCTTCATGGCCGCCCTCGACAACCTCGTCGTCACCACCGCGCTGCCCGTCATCAGGGAGGACCTCGGCGGTGACCTCACCGACCTCGAATGGGTCGTCAACGGCTACACGCTGCCGTTCGCCTGTCTCCTGCTGCTCGGCGCCGCGCTCGGCGACCGCTTCGGCCGCCGCCGGATCTTCACCGTCGGCATCGCCCTGTTCACGCTCGCCTCGGCCGGCGCCGCCCTCGCCGGCTCCACCGGGGAGCTCATCGCCGCCCGCGCGGTGCAGGGTGCCGGCGCGGCGATCCTCATGCCACTCAGCCTGACGCTCATATCCGCGGCCGTCCCGGCCGAACGGCGCGGCGCCGCCTTCGGCATCTGGGGCGCGGTCAACGGCCTGGCGGTCGCCGGCGGCCCGCTCGTCGGCGGCGTCATCACCGAGCACATCGCCTGGGAGTGGATCTTCTGGCTGAACGTTCCGATCGGCATCGCCCTGCTGCCGCTCGTCCGTGCCCGGCTCGCCGAGAGCCACGGCCCGAACAACCGCCTCGACCTGGTCGGCACCGTCCTGGCCAGCGGCGGCCTCTTCGGCGTCGTCCTGTCGATCGTGCGGGGCCACGAGCACGGCTGGACCTCCGGCTCGGTCCTCGCGGGCTTCGTCGCCGGCGCCGTGCTGCTCGTCGCGTTCGTCGCCTGGGAGCTGCGCACCCCCCACCCCATGCTCCCGATGCGCTTCTTCCGCTCGCGCGCCTTCAGCGCCGTCAACGCCGCGAGCCTGCTGATGTTCGCCGGCATGTTCGGGTCGATCTTCCTGCTGACGCAGTTCCTCCAGCTGATCCAGGGCTACTCGCCCACCGACGCCGGCCTGCGCATGCTGCCGTGGACCGCCATGCCGATGGTGGTCTCCCCGATCGCCGGCGCCCTCGCCGACCGCATCGGCGGCCGGCCCATCGTCGCCACCGGCATGGTGCTGATGGCGGCCGGCCTCGGCTGGCTGGCGGTGCTGGCGGAGCCCGAGGTCAGCTACGGCAGCCAGGTGCCCGCGTTCGTGCTCTGCGGCGCCGGCATGGCGATGTTCTTCGCCCCGACCGGGGCCATGGTGATGGGCTCGGTGGCCGAGGAGGAACAGGGCATCGCCTCGGGCGTCAACAACTCGCTGCGCGAGGTCGGCGGCGCCCTCGGCGTGGCCGCGCTCGCCTCCGTCTTCTCCTCCCAGGGCGGCTACGAGTCGCCGCAGGCGTTCACCGACGGCCTCGTGCCCGCCGTGTGGGTCGGCGTCGCGGCGCTGCTCGCCGCCGCGGCCGCGATCCTCGTCGCCCCGGGACGCCGGGCCGGCCGCGCCGGCACGGGCGCGGGCGGCGGTGCGGGCGGCGGTGCGGGCACGGGGACGCGGCAGCCGGACCCGGGCCCGGAGAAGGAGCTCGCGCCCCTCGGCTGAACCACCCACCGCGCACCGCCTCTCACCGTGCGCCGGCTCTCACCCCCCAGCGCCCCTCGACCGGGCCGTTCCCCCCACCAGGGCGACGGCCCGGTCGAGGGGAAAGCCGCGTCACGGGCCGCCCCCGCCGTATCCTGAGCGGGTGCAGGAGACCCGCGACGCCCCCCTCGCCCCGCTGACGACCCTGCGTCTCGGCGGGCCCGCCGCCCGCCTCCTCACCGCCACGACCGACGCCGAGGTCGTCGCCGCCGTCCAGGAGGCCGACGCCTCGGGCGCCCCGCTGCTCGTCCTCGGCGGCGGCAGCAACCTCGTGGTCGCCGACGCCGGATTCCCCGGCACCGTGCTGCGCGTCGCCACCTCCGGCCGCGACCTCGACGGCACCCACCTCGAACTCGCCGCCGGCGAGAACTGGTCGGCCGCCGTCGCCCACGCCGTCGACGCCGGCCTGGCCGGCGTCGAGTGCCTCGCCGGCATCCCCGGCAGCGCCGGCGCCACGCCCATCCAGAACGTCGGCGCCTACGGCCAGGAGGTCGCCACCACCATCACCGAGGTCGTCGCCTACGACCGCGCCGCCGGCCGCACCGTCACCCTCCCCGCCGCCGACTGCGGCTTCTCCTACCGCCACAGCCGGTTCAAGGCCGACCCCACCCGTTTCGTCGTGCTCCGCGTCCGGTTCGCCCTCGACGACGCCGGGGGCCTGTCCGCCCCCGTCGAGTACGCGGAGGCCGCCCGCGCCCTCGGCGTGCGCCAGGGGGAGCGCGTACCCCTGGCGGACGCCCGCGAGGCGGTGCTGAAGCTCCGCGCGGGCAAGGGCATGGTCCTCGACCCCGAGGACCACGACACCTGGTCGGCCGGCTCGTTCTTCACCAACCCCGTCCTCACCGAGGCCGAGCACGCCGACCTCCTCGCGCGCGTCGCGGAGCGCCTCGGCCCCGACGCCCCCGCGCCGCCCGCGTACCCCGCCGGCCCCGGCCGGGTGAAGACCTCCGCCGCCTGGCTCATCGACCACGCGGGCTTCCCCAAGGGCTACGGCTCGGGCCCCGCCCGCATCTCGGGCAAGCACACCCTCGCGCTCACCAACCGTGGCGCCGCCCGCACCGCCGACCTCGTCGCCCTCGCCCGCGAGGTGCGCGACGGCGTGCGCGCCGCGTTCGGCGTCACCCTCGTCAACGAGCCCGTCTGCGTCGGCTTCACGCTCTGAGCCAGGGCCCATCCGGGGGCCGGCGCCCCCCAGCGTTAGCCCGCGAGCCAGGTGTCGATCTCCACCAGCAGCTTCTCCCGCACCTCCGCCGGCGCCGTGCTCGCCCGTACCGACTGCCGCGCCAGCTCCGCCAGCTCCGCGTCCGTGAAGCCGTGGTGCTCCCGCGCGATCTCGTACTGCGCCGCGAGCCGCGCCCCGAACAGCAGCGGGTCGTCCGCCCCCAGCGCCATCGGCACCCCCGCCTCCCACAGCGTCCGCAGCGGGACGTCGGGCAGCTCCTGGTACACCCCGAGCGCCACGTTCGACGACGGGCAGACCTCGCAGGTCACCCCCGCCTCGGCCAGGCGCTCCAGCAGCCGGGGGTCCTCCGCCGCCCGCACGCCGTGGCCGACCCGGTGGGCCCGCAGGTCGTCCACGCAGTCCCGCACGCTGGTCGGCCCCGACAGTTCGCCGCCGTGCGGGGCCGACAGCAGCCCGCCGTCCCGCGCGATCGCGAAGGCCCGGTCGAAGTCCCGCGCGAAGCCCCGTCGTTCGTCGTTGGAGAGCCCGAAGCCCACCACACCCCGGTCCCGGTACCGGACCGCGAGCCGGGCCAGCGTGCGGGCGTCCAGCGGGTGCTTGGTGCGGTTCGCCGCCACCAGCACCCGCATGCCGAGGCCCGTCTCGCGCGCCGTGGTCTCGACGGCGTCCAGGATGACCTCCAGCGCCGGGATCAGGCCGCCGAGACGGGGCGCGTACGACGTGGGGTCGACCTGGATCTCCAGCCACCGCGAGCCGTCCCGCAGGTCCTCCTCCGCCGCCTCCCGCACCAGCCGCTGGATGTCCTCCGGCGTGCGCAGGCAGGACCGGGCGATGTCGTAGAGCCGCTGGAAACGGAACCAGCCGCGCTCGTCCGTGGCCCGCAGCCGGGGCGGCCGGCCGCTGCTGAGCGCCTCCGGCAGGTGGACGCCGTACCGGTCGGCGAGCTCCAGCAGCGTGGCCGGCCGCATCGAGCCGGTGAAGTGCAGGTGGAGATGGGCTTTCGGGAGGGACCGAATGTCGCGCGCACGTGCCATCCCAGGATGGTGCCGCACGGGCCGGGCCACCGGGTAATCGACGGCCGGCCGGCTCGCTCGGACGTGCGAGGACGGCCTACGCGGGCGGCGTCGCGCGGGCGGCGTGCGCGGGCGGCGCGCGAGGCGGCGAACGCTCAGGCGAGGAGCCGCTGCATCCGCGAGACGCCCTCGACCAGGTCGTCGTCGCCCAGCGCGTAGGACAACCGCAGGTACCCGGGGGTGCCGAAGGCCTCGCCGGGGACCACCGCCACCTCCGCCTCCTCCAGCAGCAGCTCGGCCAGTTCGAGGCTGCTGCGCGGCCGACGGCCGGCGATCTCCCGGTCCAGCAGCGCCCGCACGGACGGGTAGGCGTAGAACGCGCCCCGCGGCTCCGGGCAGCTCACGCCGTCGATCTCGTTCAGCATCCGCTGGATCGTCCGCCGGCGGCGGTCGAACGCCTCGCGCATCGCCGACACCGCCGTCAGGTCGCCCGAGACGGCGGCCAGCGCGGCGACCTGGGAGACGTTGGCGACGTTGGAGGTGGCGTGGGACTGGAGGTTGGTCGCGGCCTTCACGACGTCCTTCGGGCCGATGACCCAGCCCACCCGCCAGCCGGTCATCGCGTAGGTCTTCGCGACGCCGTTGACGACCACGCAGCGCTCGGCGAGCTCGGGGACGGCCACCGGCATCGAGGTGAAGCGGGCGTCGCCGTAGACGAGGTGCTCGTAGATCTCGTCCGTCAGCACCCACAGCCCGTGCTCGACGGCCCAGCGGCCGATCTCCGCCACGCGCTCGGCGGGGTGGACCGCGCCGGTGGGGTTCGAGGGTGAGACGAACACCAGCAGCTTCGTGCGCGGGGTGCGGGCCGCCTCCAACTGCTCGACGGAGACCAGGTACCCGCTGGTGTCGTCGGTGACGACCTCGACCGGGACGCCGCCGGCCAGGCGGATCGACTCGGGGTAGGTCGTCCAGTACGGGGCGGGCAGGAGGACCTCGTCGCCCGGGTCGAGCAGGGTGGCGAGGGCCTCGTAGATCGCCTGCTTGCCGCCGTTGGTCACCAGCACCTGGGAGGCGTCGACGCGGTACCCGGAGTCGCGCAGCGTCTTCGCCGCGATCGCCTCGCGCAGCTCGGGCAGGCCGCCGGCCGGGCTGTAGCGGTGGTACCGGGGCTCGCGGCAGGCCGCAGCCGCGGCGTCCACGATGTAGTCCGGCGTCGGGAAGTCCGGCTCGCCCGCGCCGAAGCCGACGACGGGCCGGCCGGCGGCCTTCAGGGCCTTGGCCCTGGCGTCCACGGCGAGGGTGGCGGACTCGGCGATCGCGGCGACGCGCGCGGAGATCCGGCCCGTGGGGGAGGGCGGGGTCGCCGGGGTGGACGGTGCGGCGGCCTGTGCGGGGTCGTTCGTTGCGGCACTCATACGGGCATCGTGGCAGACCACGGGGGTGGCGGAGGCGCCGGCCGGCGGGGTGTGGCCGGGCCCGCGGGCGCCGGGCGGGGGCCCTCGGCGCCGCCGCCGTGACCCGTCGGGCCATCCGGAGCGGCTACGCGATCGACGCGCGGCGTCCCGAGCACGTACACTCTTGCCTCGTTGGTCCTCACCAACCGTTGTCCGGTAGGTTGAGGGCGAGCCTAGGGTCGTAGCTCAATTGGTAGAGCACTGGTCTCCAAAACCAGCGGTTGGGGGTTCGAGTCCCTCCGGCCCTGCTGCACGCACAGGCCGTCCGGGCAGCCGGGCGGCTTATGACCATGACCGGGATCAGGTGAGGACGAGTGGCTGGGATCACAGACTCCGTGGAGGCGCCGGAGCCCCGGGGCGAGAGCACCGGCCGTCGAGGCAGGCGCGCGAAGCGTGGACCACTGGGCAGGCTCGCCCTGTTCTACCGACAGGTCATCGCCGAGCTGCGCAAGGTGGTCTGGCCTGGCCGACGCCAGCTGACCACGTACACCACGGCGGTGATCGTCTTCGTCGTCGTCGTCATCCTCATCCTGACCGTGCTTGACTGGGGATTCAGCCGAGGCGTCGAGTGGATCTTCGGCTGAGCACGTCATCGTGCACCACCCCGTCAACCCGGAAAGCCAGGAAGAAGCAGCTACCGTGTCTGAGCCGTCTGACCCGAACCTGAACGACGCGGTGCCCGCCCCCGAGGGCGAGGACACCGAGCGCGACACCGTCGAGGCAGCGGACACCGCCCCCGAGAACACCGCCCCGGAAGCGGCCGAGGAGGCCGACGAGGCCGAAGAGGTCGAGGTCACCGAAGCGGCCGAGGAAGCCGACGAGGCGGACGAGGACGAGGCTGGGGCGGCGGAGGCCGAGGAGGCCGAGGCCGAGGAGCCGGTCGACCCGGTGGCGCAGCTGCGCGAGGAGCTCAGCCAGCTGCCCGGCGAGTGGTACGTCGTGCACACCTACGCGGGGTACGAGAACCGCGTCAAGACGAACCTGGAGCAGCGGGCCGTCTCGCTCAACGTCGAGGACTACATCTTCCAGGTCGAGGTGCCGCAGGAGGAGGTCGTCCAGATCAAGAACGGCGACCGCCGCACCATCAAGCAGAACAAGCTCCCCAGCTACGTGCTGGTCCGCATGGACCTGACGAACGAGTCCTGGGGCGTCGTGCGGAACACCCCGGGCGTCACCGGCTTCGTGGGCAACGCCTACGACCCGTACCCGCTGACCCTCGACGAGATCGTGAAGATGCTGGCCCCCGAGGCCGAGCAGAAGGCCGCGGCCGAGGCCGCGGAGGGCGCCCCGTCGGCCGGCCGCAGGGTCGAGGTCCAGGTGCTCGACTTCGAGGTCGGGGACTCGGTCACCGTCACCGACGGCCCCTTCGCCACCCTCCAGGCGACGATCAACGAGATCAACCCCGACTCGAAGAAGGTCAAGGGCCTGGTCGAGATCTTCGGCCGCGAGACCCCGGTCGAGCTCAGCTTCGACCAGATCCAGAAGAACTGACAGCGGCGGTCTTCGAGCGACAGCGACAGAGCAGCGACAGAACAGCGACGAAGAGGCCCCTGACCGGCGCGTGTGGCGCGGGTCAGGGGCTTTCGCGTGGTCGGTGGGTGGCGGGCGTCGGGGCGTCGGGCGTCAGAACCAGCGCGGGAGGGTGGGCAGCGGGGCCGCGGCGCTGAGGCCGTGGGTGCCGCGGCCGGTCAGCCAGCGGACGAGGTCGGCCATGGTGCCCGTGACCGCCAGCGGGTCCGTGCCCCCCGTGGTGAGCGGTTCCGCCCGGTCGCTCGGCAGAAGCGTGAGCGCGGGCGCCACCTCCCCGCGGCGTCGCCAGGCTGCCAGCACGTCGACCGCCAAGCGGTCCAGCATCGCGGGCGGCACGTCGCGGAAGGTGCCGCCGTTGCCGAGGTCGACGGCGTGGACCCAGACCTCGCGGGCGCGCATCCAGGCCGTCTCCCGCGCCGGGACGGTGCGGCCCTGCGCGGTGCGCACCTCGGCGTCCCAGGCGGCCGACGGCAGGTCGCGCCACTCGACGTTGAGGTGGACCTCGGCGTGGGCGACGAGGTTGCGCAGGGCGCGGGCGGGCAGCGTGGCGCCGTCGGCGATCTCGGCGGCACGACGCTCGGGCGTCGCGTACATGGGCGTGGCCCGGCCCGTCCTCGCCCAGACGCACAGCCGCGCCAGGGCGCGGGCGTTGTACCCGACGTGCGCGGTCAGGGCGCGGCGGTTCCAGCCGGACAGCAGGCTCGGCCCGTCCAGGCCCTCGTCGCCGGCGTCGGGCAGCTCGCCGAGCTTCCTGGCGAAGTACGCGGTGCCGGTCCTGGCCCAGGACAGCTCGGTGTGGGGGGCGCCCGGGGCGTCCTCGCGCGCGCCACGGCCCTGGCGGGCGCGCAACGCGGCGCGCGCCCGCCGGAGGTAGTCCGTGTCGCCCGTCATGCGCCGTCCGCCACGACGGGGTTGGTCAGGGTGCCGAGGCCCTCGATGGTGGTGGTGACGGTCTGGCCGGGGGTCAGGTAGCGGGCGGGCTTGCGGGCGTGGCCGACGCCGCCCGGGGTGCCGGTGGCGATGACGTCGCCGGGGCGCAGGGTCAGGATCGTGGAGGCGTAGGCGACGAGTTCGGCGGGGCCGAAGACGAGGTCGCCGGTGGAGGCGCGCTGCACCTCCTCGCCGTCGACGGCGGTGACGAGGTCGCTTCCCGGCTCCCACTCGTCGGTGGTGACCAGCTGCGGCCCGAACGGGGTGGTGGCCTCGAAGGTCTTGCCCTGGAGCCACTGCGGGCCGCGGTACTGCCAGTCCCTGGCCGTGACGTCGTTGAGCACGGCGTATCCGGCGATGGCGGCGCGCGCCTCGGTCGGGCCCGCGCGGCGGACGGCGGTGCCGATGACGATGGCCAGTTCGCCCTCCCAGTCGAGCTTCTCGCTCTCCGGCGGCTTGCGGATGCCGTCGCGCGGGCCGATCAGGGCCTCGGGGTACTTGGCGAAGAGCGTGGGGAACTCGGGGAGCTCGCGGCCCATCTCCAGGATGTGGTTGCGGTAGTTGAGGCCGACGCAGAGGATCTTGCCCGGGGTGGGCACGACGGGCGCCAGCTCGGCGTCGGCCAGCGCCACGGTGGTGCCGTCGGCCTCGGCGGCGCGGGCGAGGGCGTCGGGGCCGCCGTCGCGCAGCAGGGCGCCGACGTCGGCGTGGCCGAGGCGGACGGCCTGGTCGCCGTCCACGCGGACGGCCTCGGTGCGGCCGTCGGCCAGCCGGATCGTCGCCAGTCTCATCGGGTGTCTCCTTCGGGTGCGTCGGGTGCGTCGGGTGCGCTGATGTGGGTGCGGGCGAAGTGGAGGCGTTCCATCACGGGCGCGTCGGAGAAGCGGAACAGGTCGAAGCCGCTCTCGGCCCGCAGGGAGAACGGCACCCAGGACGGCACGGTGAACAGGTCGCCGGGCCGCAGCTCGTGCCGCCGCCCGTCGAGGGTGACCTCGCCCCGGCCGTCGAAGACCTGGAAGACGCTGGACCCCACCTCGCGGCGGGTGGCGGTCGCCGCGCCGGGCCGCAGCCGGTGGAACTCGGCGCGGATCGTCGGCATCACGTCGCCGCCCGTGGTGGGGTTGACGTAGCGGACGGCGGCGTGGCCCTGCTCGACGGTGGCGGGCTGCCCCTCCTCCTCCAGCAGCAGCTGCTCGGTGAGCGCCCGGTCGGTGTGCTCCCAGCGGTAGGCGGCGATCGGCGAGGAGACCGTGTCGCGCAGGCCGCTGAGGGGGCGCAGCCCGGGGTGGGCCCAGAGGCGTTCGGAGCGGGAGAAGTTCGGCGTGGCGTAGTCGGTGACGCGGTCGGCGCCGAACTCGAAGAAGCCGGTGTCGGCGTAGTGCGAGAACGGGATGTCCAGGCCGTCGAGCCACGCCATGGGCTGGTCGGTCTCGTTGTGGTGGCCGTGGAAGTGCCAGCCGGGGGTGAGCAGCAGGTCGCCGCGGCTCATGCGGACGGGGTCGCCGTTGACGACGGTCCACACCCCCTCGCCCTCGACGACGAAGCGGAACGCGTTCTGCGCGTGCCGGTGCTCGGGAGCGGTCTCCTTCGGGCCGAGGTACTGGATGGCGGCCCACAGGGTGGGGGTGGCGTAGGCGGCGCCGCCGAGGCCGGGGTTGGCCAGGGCGATGGCGCGGCGCTCGCCGCCGCGTCCGACGGGGACGAGGTCCCCGGCGCGCTGGGCGAGGCGGTAGAGGGAGCGCCAGCGCCACACGTGGGCGGCGGCGCGGGGGGCCGGGGCCAGCGGCATCAGGTCGTCGCGCTGGGTCCACAACGGAGTGAGGTGCTCGGCCGTGAAGCCCTCGTACAGCGCGCGCAGTTCGGGGCCCTCGTCGCCGGTCATCTCGTTGTTCTCGGGCGGGGTGGTGGTCATGCGGGAGTCACCTCCGAGGCGGGTCGGTGGCCGCGCTTGGCCTGCTGAACCAGCGCGTAGACGCGGGTGCGCAGCTCGTGGAAGCGCGGGTCGTTGCGCGTGGTGAGCTGGTCGCGCTCGGCGGGGAGGTCGACGGCGACGTCCTCCAGGATCACGGTGGGCCGGGAGGACAGCACGAGGACGCGCTGGCCGAGGTAGATGGCCTCGTCGATGTCGTGGGTGACGAACAGCAGGGTCACGCCGAGGCGCTTCCACAGGTCGCGGACGAGGTCCTCCAGGTCGGCGCGGGTCTGCGCGTCGACCGCGGCGAACGGCTCGTCCATCAGCAGGATGCGCGGCTGGAACGCCACGGCGCGGGCGATGGCGACGCGCTGCTGCATGCCGCCGGAGAGCTGCCACGGGTAGGAGCCGGGCACGTCGGCGAGGCCGACGGCCTCCAGCGACTCGGCGACGAGGCGGCGGCGCTCCGCCTTCCCCACACCCTTCTCGCGCAGCGGCAGCTCGACGTTCTGCGCGACGGTCAGCCAGGGGAAGAGGCTGCGGGCGTAGTCCTGGAAGACGACGGCCATGCCCTCGGGCGGCCCCGCGACGGGCCGGCCGGAGAGGACGACCTCGCCGGAGGTGGGCGGCAGCAGCCCGGCGATACAGCGCAGCAGCGTGGTCTTGCCCGCGCCGGAGGGACCGACGATGCAGACCATCTCGCCCTCCCTCGTCGCGAAGCTCAGGTCGCGCACGGCCTCGGTCTCGCCGCGGCCCGAGCCGTACACCTTGCGCAGGGCCTGGACACGGAGCAGATCGGCCGTGGTGGTGGGGGCGGTGGGGCTGGTCATCGGTTACCTCCTCGTTGCGCTTGGCGCTGCCCGCGGTACCAGGCAAGGACGACGCGCTCGACGGCGCGGAAGATCAGGGAGAGCAGCAGGCCCACGAGACCGAGCAGGATGATCCCGGTCCACATCTCGGGCAGGGCGAAGCCGCGTTGGAACTGCACGATGGAGAAGCCGAGCCCGTTGTTGGCGGCGAACATCTCCGAGATCACCATGAGGACGATCGCGATGGACAGCGCCTGCCGGGCGCCGGTGACGATCTGCGGGCTGGCGCCGCGCAGCACCACGGTCCGGAGCCGCGTCACGGGCCGCAGCCGGTAGACGCGGGCGGTGTCGTGGAGGAGGCCGTCGATGCCGCGCACGCCCTCGACGGTGTTGAGCAGCACCGGCCAGATGGCGCCGGAGACGATGACGGCGACCTTCATCGTGGTGTCGATCCCGAGGAAGAGCATCAGGATCGGCGCCATCACCGGGGGTGGGATGGCCCGGAAGAACTCCAGGACGGGCTCGGCGAAGGCCCGCAGGGCCGGCCGGGTGCCGATGAGGACGCCGAGCGCGACGCCGAGGAGCAGCGCGAGGGAGTATCCGGCGGCCAGCCGGCCGAGCGAGGGCAGCACGTCGTCGGTGATGCGGCCCTCGAACCAGGTCGGGCCGAACTCGGCGAGGATCTCGCTGAGCGGCGGGAAGAAGAAGTTGTCCGCCCGCTCGGAGACGACCCACCAGAGGGCGACGAGCACCGTGGGCAGGCCGAGCAGCACCACGAGCCGCCTGCCGTGTCGGCCGAGCCGGGCGGCGGGGGACGCGGCCGACCCGGGGGCGGCGGCGGTGGGGGTGGCCGGGCCGGAGGGCGCGGACGGGGCGGTGAGCGAGGTCATCAGACGGCCTCCTGCCGGACGGAGGGGTGCCAACGGAGCACGCGGCGTTCGAGCAGCCGGGCCAGCAGGTTCACCGTGACGCCGAGCAGGCCGGCGACGATGACGAACGCGTACATCGGCGCGACCGCGCCCGAGGTCTGCGCGACGGCGATCAGCCGTCCGATGCCCGGCGTGCCGATGATCAGCTCCCCGGTGATGGTGAGGATCAGCGCGACGCTCGCGGCCAGCCGGAAGCCCGTGACCGCGTACGGCAGCGTGGTGGGCCACACCAGGCGCAGCGCCCGGGTGCGGTGACGGAAGCGGAAGGACCGGGCGGTGTCCCGCGCCACGGGGTCGACGTCGCCGACGCCGGCGAGCACCTGCATCAGGACCTGCCAGAACGCGGAGTAGACGACGAGGATGAGCGTCGCCTCCATGCCCGTGCCGTAGAGCAGCACGGCCACGGGGATGAGCGCCACGGCGGGGATGGGCCGCAGGAACTCGATCGTCGAGGCGGTGGCGTCGCGCAGCACGGGAACGGAGCCGATCACCATGCCGGCGACGGTCCCGGCGGCGAAGGCGAGGGCGAGCCCGGTGCCCCAGGTCCGGAGCGTGTCGAGGAGCGCCTGCCAGAACTCGCTGGTGGCCGCGCTGTCGCCGAGGGCGCTGGCCATCTCGCTGAACGGCGGGAGGTACCGGTCGTCGACCAGGCTGGTGCGGGGGAGAAGCTCGAGGACGGCGAGGAGCGTGGCCACGCCACCGAGCCCGAGGAGGGCCTTGCGCATCACTCGTCTCCCTCGCCGGCCGTGGTGGTGGGGGTGGCGATCAGAGAGTCCACATCGATCTCCTCGTCGGTGAAGCCGCTGACGAGCATCCGGTCGGCGACGAACCGGAGCGAGTCGGGGTCGACCCGGTCGCGGTAGGAGGGGAGCACCATCGCCTCGGCGAGCGCCGGGTCCATCTCCTCCAACTCGGGCAGCGCGGCCCGGAACTCCTCCGGGTGCTCGGTGATGAACGCCGCCACGTCCGCCACGGCCTCGCGGAAGGCCGCGGCCTTCTCACCGTTCTCGCGCAGGAACTCCTCGGTGGTGAGGAAGCAGCCGACCTGGAGGCCCTCGCGCGCCTCGGCGTAGGGCCGCATCACGGGCCGGAGCCCCTGCTGCTGGCCGATGGAGAGGAACGGCTCGATGACCCAGGCGGCGTCCACGCGTCCGCTGTGGAGGGCAGGCAGCATCTGGGGGAACCCGATCTCGGTGAACTGGATCTCCGAGGTGTCCACGCCCTGCTCCTGGAGCGCGGCGACGATGCTGATGTCCCCGATGTTCTGGAGGGTGTTGACGGCGATGGAGGCGCCGGCGAGGTCCTCGGGACCGTCGATGCCGGAGTTCTCGGAGACCAGGACGGCGGAGAAGTCGCGTCGGGTGTCGTCGGTCGCGAAGGTGCCGGGGGCGATGATCCGCACCGGCAGGCCCTGGTGGCCGGCGAGCATGCCGCTGACGACGTTGGATCCCGCGACGTCGAGGTTCCCGCCGACCAGGGCGGGGATGGCGGCGGCGCCTCCGGCGGAGGCGTCGATCTCCAGCTCGATGCCGTGGTCGGCGAAGATGCCCTGCTCCTGACCGAAGCGGAGGAAGGCCGCGGGCATGCCGTCGGTCTCGCCGACGCGGACCACGTTGGTGCCGTCCGTGCCGGAGTCGCCGCCGGCGGCGGTACCGCAGCCCGTGGCGCCGATCAGCGTGGCGGCGAGCGCCGCGCCCAGTGCGGCGGCGCCTCTCGCCCGAAACATCATTGTTGTCCCCTTCGCTCTCGGGCCGGGTGTGAGCAACGTAGGCGGCGGTCACGACGGCGGGGGACACCGGCCACTCAGATTCTTCTATGACGAATCTTTGGTCCACGGTAACCGCTGAGTCGACATTCACTGCCTACTGTCGGGCTCTGGCCACTGCTGACGCCACTCGACGCCACTCGACCAGCGTCCAGTAGCGTTCCGCACACAAGAATCGAGGACCAGCGCACATGAACGTCGTCATCGCGGGCGCGGGAGTCGGAGGCCTGACTCTCGCGCTGGAACTCCACCAGGCCGGGGTCCCCTGCCGCGTCCTGGAGGCGGTGCCGCGCCCGGAGCCCATCGGCGCGGGCATCAACCTCCTGCCCCACGCCATGCGCGTCCTGGGCGACCTCGGCGTCGAGGACCGCCTGGCCGCCGCCGGCGTCGAGACGCGCGAGGCGGTCTTCTTCAACCGCTTCGGCCAGCTCGTCTACCGCGAGCCGCTCGGCCGGCACGCCGGCTACGACCACCCCCAGCTCTCCCTCCACCGCGGCGACCTCCAGCTGACCCTGCTGGACATCGCGCGCGAGCGGCTTGGCGAGGACGCGGTCGTGCTCGGCCGCCGCGTGCTGGGAGCCGAGGACGCCGGCGACCACGTGCGCGTCACCGTGTCCAACGCGGCGACGGGCGCGGTCACCACCGAACGCGCCACCGTCCTCGTCGGCTGCGACGGCATCCACTCCGCCCTGCGTTCCCAGCTCTACCCGGACGAGGGCGAGCCCCGGTACTCCGGCGTCACGATGTGGCGCGGCGTCACGCCCTGGGAGCCGTTCCTCAGCGGCGCCAGCATGGTGCGCGCCGGCTGGCTCGCCTCGGGGAAGATGGTGATCTACCCGGTCCGCGACCGCGTCGACGCCGCCGGCCGCCAGCTCGTCAACTGGGTCGCCGAGGTCGAGCGCCCCCGCTCCCCCCGCCGCGACTGGAACCGCGCCGGCCGGCTGGAGGACTTCATCGACGTCTTCGCCGACTGGAACTTCGACTGGCTCGACGTGCCCGCCCTCATCCGGGGCGCCGAGACCGTCCTGGAGTACCCCATGGTCGACCAGGACCCGCTGCCCCGCTGGACCTTCGGCGGCATGACGCTCCTCGGCGACGCCGCCCACCCGATGGTGCCCCGCGGCTCCAACGGCGCCGGCCAGGCCATCCTCGACGCGCACGCCCTGCGCGTCGCCCTCCAGGAGTGCGCCGACCCGCGCGAGGCGCTGCTGCGCTACGAGGCCGAGCGGCTGCCCGCCACCGCCTCCGTCGTCGAGACCAACCGGACCCGGCCGCCGGATACGATTCTGAAGGAGGTGTACGAGCGGACCGGCGACCGTCCGTTCGCGCGCATCGAGGACGTCATCAGCACCGAGGAGATGGCCGAGATCTCCAGCAGCTACCAGAGGGTCGCCGCCTATGACAGAGACCGCGTCAACCGCACCGCGTGAGCCCGGACCCGGGTCCGGGGCCGCGTCCGGAACCGGGCCCGGAACCGGCTCCGGCGGGGACCGCGTCCGCGAGCCGGGCGACGGCTGGGCCGCCGCCCCGCCGTACTCCCTGGCCTCCGTCGACAACGCCCTGCGGCTGATCCGCGCCCTCGACGAGCACGGTGAGCTGCGCGTCTACGAGGCCGCTGAGCTCCTCGGCGTCGCCCGCTCCACCGCCCACCGCCTGCTGTCCACCCTCGCCTTCCGCGGCTTCGCCGAGCAGCGGGACGGCAGCCACGTCTACCGACCCGGCCCCGCCCTGGCCGAGGCGGGTCTGCGCGCCATCTCCCGCCTCGACCTGCGCCAGGTCGCCCGCCCGCACCTGCGGGCGCTGTCGGAGGAGACGGGCGAGACGGTCCACCTCGTGGTGCTGGAGGGCAACGGCGCCCGCTTCGTCGACGGCGTGGAGTCCACCCAGCCGCTGCGGGTGGGCCTGCGCATCGGCATGGTCCTCCCCGCCCACGCCACGGCGGCGGGGAAGGCCATCCTGGCGGCGCTGCCCCCCGAGCAGGTGCGCGACCTCTACCCGAGGGGGATGCAGACGCTGACCGACCGCACCCTGCGGACCCTGCCGGACGTCGAGCGCCACCTGACGGGCGTCGTCCGCGCCGGCTACGCCACCAACCACGGCGAGAGCGCCGACGACGTCTCGGCCGTCGGCGTCGTGATCCGCAACCCCGCGCGCGTCCCGGTCGCCGCCCTCGCCGTGGCGGCGCCGGCCGAACGCCTCCAGCCCGCGCGAATCCCGCTGGTCGCCATCCGCATACACCGCACCAGCCACGCCATCACCGACGCCATGACCGTTCCCCATTAGGGCCCAGCTCCCTACCAGGACCGGCGACCAGGCCCACGCCCTGCTGCTACGGTGACGCCCCTGCGACAGCGGAGAACGGGGAGGCGCGAGGATGCGGCGCTGTGGCTGGTTACTGACGGGCGTGCTCGTGGCCGTGACCGTGGCGGGCGCGGGCGGCTGCGAGGCCGGCGGCGAGCCGGGGAACGCGACGCTCCCACCCTCCCCCACGCCCTGCGCCTCCTGGACCCCGCACGGCTCGCCCCCGCCGCCGAGCGAGACCCGCCTCGCCTACCGGGCGGAGGAGATGGCGGACGGCTCGATCCACATGACCGTGGGCGACGTCGACGCCGCCCCCGAGAACCCCGACGCCGTCGCCGCCGTCGACCACCGCGCCCCCGCCTCCGTCGTCGACTGCGAGACCGTGCGGATCGAGACGGTCGAGGGCTGGTGGTGCACCACCACCGTCGAGCCGGTCGCGGTCGAGGGCGAGATCGTCGTGGGCGGCGCGGAACCCCGCGCCCGGATCGGCGCGGACGGCTTCGCCACCCGCTGCCACGGCCGGCTGCCCGGCCGGCTGCGGCAGGTCCACGAGATCCAGCGCGACAGCTGGTCGGGCTGGCGCCCCTACACCGAGGAGGCGTACACGGAGTGGACCGGCCGGCGGCGCCAGCGGGAGGGGGCCGTCTCCGAGCCGTGCCCGCGCGGCCGGGTGGGCACCTACGACTACCGGCTCGCGGTCCGCGTCGAGGTCGAGGGCATGACGGTCGGGGAGTCCCTCGCCGCCAGCGCGCCGATCAGGACCGACTGCGGCACGGGCGTCAGCTGAGGCGGCGGAAGGGCCCGGATTTGGGCGCGGGCACGGCAGCCGCTACCGTTGCACGGTATGCCTCCGTGCGGACGGCCGGCGGATGACCGCGGGCCCTCCCGGAGGCGGAACCTCTCTCTGAACGAAGGACCCGGAGACAGCATGCCTCCCAAGAAGAAGGTCGCGGGGCTGATCAAGCTCCAGATCCAGGCCGGCGCGGCCAACCCCGCACCGCCCGTTGGCCCGGCACTGGGCCAGCACGGCGTCAACATCATGGAGTTCTGCAAGGCCTACAACGCGGCGACCGAGTCGCAGCGCGGCTGGGTCATCCCGGTGGAGATCACGGTCTACGAGGACCGTTCCTTCACCTTCATCACCAAGACCCCGCCGGCCGCGAAGATGATCCTCAAGGCCGCGGGCGTGGAGAAGGGCTCCGGCGAGCCGCACAAGACCAAGGTCGCGAAGATCACCCGCGCCCAGGTCCGCGAGATCGCCACCACGAAGATGCCCGACCTGAACGCCAACGACCTGGACGCCGCGGAGAAGATCATCGCCGGCACCGCCCGGTCCATGGGCGTCACCGTCGAGGACTGAGCCCCTCCCGCCACCGTGGCAGGGCCTCGCGCTGGCCCGGACCACGACTCCGCACCACACATCCCCAGGAGCAGCAGTGAAGCGCAGCAAGAACCTCCGGGACGCGGCCGCCAAGGTCGACCGCACCCGCACGTACGCCCCGCTGGAGGCCGTCCGCCTCGCGAAGGACACCTCCACCATCAAGTTCGACGCGACCGTCGAGGTCGCCATGCGGCTGGGCGTCGACCCCCGCAAGGCCGACCAGATGGTCCGCGGCACGGTGAACCTGCCGCACGGCACCGGCAAGACCGCCCGGGTCCTGGTCTTCGCCACCGGTGACCGTGCCGCCGCGGCCGAGGCCGCCGGGGCCGACATCGTCGGCTCGGACGAGCTGATCCAGGAGGTGGCCGACGGCCGCCTCGACTTCGACGCCGTGGTCGCCACGCCCGACCTCATGGGCAAGGTCGGCCGCCTCGGCCGCGTGCTCGGCCCCCGCGGCCTGATGCCGAACCCGAAGACCGGCACCGTCACGCCCGACGTCGCCAAGGCCGTCACCGACATCAAGGGCGGCAAGATCGAGTTCCGCGTGGACAAGCACGCCAACCTCCACTTCGTGATCGGCAAGGTCTCGTTCGGTGAGGCGCAGCTCGTGGAGAACTACGCCGCCGCCCTGGAGGAGATCCTCCGGCTGAAGCCGGCCGCCTCCAAGGGCCGGTACCTGAAGAAGGCCGTCATCACGACGACCATGGGCCCCGGCATCCCCGTGGACACCAACCGCACGCGCGACCTCCTGGCGGAGGAAGCCGCCGTCTGACGCCCGCCGCCGGCTCGACGCCGGTCAGCGGTGGAATGCCCGTCCCCCGCCCTCCTGTGGAGGGGGGACGGGCATTCTCCTTGTCGGCGGGGCGGGTTACGGTGAGAGTCAGGTCATCAAGGAGGGGGACCGCGCATGCGTTCCACAGGCACCACCATCGGCAGAGCCGTCCTCGCGGGCGCCGCGGTCGCGGCCCTCGCGGTGGGCACGGCGGCCTGCGGCGGCTCGGAGTCCGGCCGCTTCGGCATGGACCAGGCGCCCGAGCGGGGAGGCGATCAGGCGGCGCCCGTGCGGGCGCTCACCGCCGCCGCCGAGAGCACCGAGGAGATCACCTCGGCCGACTTCCACGCCACCACCAGCGCGCCCGCGGCGGCGGGCGGGGACGTGTCGGTCAGCGGCTCGATCTCCTGGGAGGACGAGGTCGCCATGGAGCTCACCGTCGACGGTGAGCAGCTCGGCGCGGCCGGGGGAGTGGCGGGCATGCCCGCCGAGGTCGGCGTCGTCTGGCTCGACGGCGTGATGTACATGGACATGGGCGAGGCGTTCGCCGACAGCTTCGACGGCCGCAGCTGGATGCGGATGGACCTGATGGGCATCGTCGAGGAGACGGGCGACGAGGACCTGGCCGACGCCATGGCGCACGGCATGGAGCAGGCCAACCAGGACCCGGCGGAGCAGGTGGCGCTGCTGCTTCAGTCCCCGGAGATCGAGCACGTCGGGGAGGAGACGCTCGACGGCGCCCCGGTCGACCACTACCGCGGCACCATCACCGTCGAGGACGCGCTGGCGAACGGCGCAGGCGGGGCGGGTCTCAGCGAGGCCGAGCGCCAGCAGCTCACCGACACCATGCGTGAGCTGGGCGTCGACGCCTACGAGCTCGACATCTGGGTCAACGAGGACGACTTCCCGATCCGGACGCTCCAGTCCTACGACACCGCCGACGGCCCGGTCGAGTCCGAGGTCACCTACAGCAACCTCGGCACCGACGTCACCGTCGCCGCGCCGCCGGCGGACTCCGTGATCGACTTCATGGAGATACTCGGCTCCCTGGAGTCCGGCATGGTGTCCGGCTTCTGACACGGCCGTGACGGGCCCCGCCGGCACGCGGGGCCCCCGGACGGCACACGGGGCGGAGCCGGGCCCTTCCACGGTGCTCCGCCCGGTCGTGGCGTCCCGCGTCGCGCTGCCCGCGTCCGCCGTCGCGTGACGGATTTGCCTGTGCCGTCGCGGCTCGCGTATCGTCGCAGCGAAGCCAGAGACCGCAGGCTGCCGCCGGCCCCTCCCGGGACCAGCGGCCGAAGGATCCGCGACATCGCGGGCGGCCCGCGCAGGTGACACGGAAGACGAGGACCCTCGGGTCCGTACGCCCTGTGCGCCTGCGCCAGGGCGTTTCGCTTGTTTTCGTTCCCCTTCCGCGCGGTCGCCGGCATCGCCGGTATCCACCGGCATCAACCGGAATCGACCCGGAAGGAGGCAAGAGGTATGGCGAATCCCGAGAAGGTCGCGGCCGTCGCGGAGATCAGGGAGAAGTTCGAGAGCTCCTCCGCCGCCGTCGTCACCGCTTACACCGGTCTCACCGTCGCGCAGCTCAAGGAGCTGCGGCGTTCCCTCGGCACCAACGCGCAGTACCGCGTCGCCAAGAACACGCTGACGAAGATCGCCGCCAACGAGGCGGGGGTCACCGGGCTCGACGAGTTCTTCACGGGCTCCACGGCCGTGGCCTTCGTGACCGGGGACCCGGTCGAGGCGGCCAAGGGTCTGCGTGACTTCGCCAAGAGCAACCCCGCCCTGGTGATCAAGGGCGGCTTCCTCGAGGGCAAGCCGCTGACCGCCGGCGAGATCGAGAAGCTCGCGGACCTGGAGTCCCGCGAGGTGCTGCTGGCCAAGCTGGCCGGCGGCATGAAGGCGTCCCTGGCCAAGGCCGCGGCGACCTTCCAGGCCCCGCTGACGAAGCTCGTCCGCACCGCGGACGCGCTGCGCGAGAAGACCGCGCAGCAGGAAGAGACCGCGTCCGCGTGACCCGGCGGACGGCAGGGCCGCCTCGCCGGCCCCACCGCCCCCAGACCAGATCCCCCAGAGCTGTAACGAGTGGAAGGACCCCACCATGGCGAAGCTGAGCCAGGACGAGCTGCTTGAGCAGTTCAGCACGATGACCCTGATGGAGCTCTCCGACTTCCTGAAGGCCTTCGAGGAGAAGTTCGACGTCACGGCCGCCGCCCCGGCCGCCGTGGCCGTGGCCGCCCCGGGTGCCGGCGGCGCCGCCGCCGAGGCCGAGCCGGAGCAGGACGAGTTCGACGTCGTCCTCACCGGTGCCGGTGACAAGAAGATCCAGGTCATCAAGGTCGTGCGCGAGCTGACCTCGCTGGGCCTGAAGGAGGCCAAGGACCTGGTGGACAACACCCCGAAGCCGGTCCTGGAGAAGGTCAACAAGGAGGCCGCCGAGCAGGCCAAGGAGAAGCTGGAGGCCGTCGGCGCCGGCGTCGAGGTCAAGTAGTCCTCGTCACCCTGACGACACCACACCGACCGCGGCGGCATCCGCGGACCGCGCCGGGGCGATCATCCAGTCGGGTGGTCGCCCCGGTCGCTCTGGTGACCGCCCCCGCCACGAGGCGGCGGGACAGGTATGGTGATCTCCGGTCGCGACCTCCGGCTCCGGGGACGGGGCCTTGACGAACCGCGGTGGGCGCGCGATTCTCATGGTCGGCTCGGACGGTCACGGGCAGACGGGGCCCGCCGAGGCCGGCACCGCCAGATCGATCCATGATTCGAGGCATGGATTCGCGGCGAGGCGGGAAGTGATGCGGGCAGAAGGACACACGCCGGCAGCGAGGCGGCTGGCAGCGTGTCGCGTCGAACACCGAGGGTGCCCCCTCGATGATGGATGGCGGCATTGGACATCAGTGAGTCTTGTGGCTACACTGACCCTTTGCGCTGCCTATTAGCCTATCCCCTGCCCCGTCACCAGGGGGGGCGGTATGCGCGCAGAGAGTCCGAGCCCTCGGAAGGACCCCCCTCTTGGCCGCCTCGCGCAACGCCTCGACCAGCATCAACAACGGCACCAGCACCGCGCCCCTGCGTGTCTCCTTTGCGAAGATCAAGGAGCCCCTAGAGGTTCCGAATCTCCTCGCGCTGCAAACTGAGAGCTTTGACTGGCTCCTCGGCAACGACGCCTGGAAGGCTCGTGTCGAGGCAGCGCTTGAGAGTGGACATGACGTGCCCAGGAAGTCGGGCCTGGAGGAGATCTTCGAGGAGATCTCCCCGATCGAGGACTTCTCCGGCTCGATGTCGCTGACGTTCCGTGATCACCGTTTCGAGCCGCCGAAGAACTCGATCGACGAGTGCAAGGAGCGCGACTTCACGTACGCCGCGCCGCTCTTCGTCACCGCCGAGTTCACGAACAACGAGACCGGTGAGATCAAGTCCCAGACGGTCTTCATGGGCGACTTCCCGCTCATGACCGACAAGGGCACCTTCGTGATCAACGGCACCGAGCGTGTCGTCGTCTCCCAGCTGGTCCGTTCCCCCGGCGTCTACTTCGACAGCACGATCGACAAGACCTCCGACAAGGACCTCTTCTCCGCCAAGATCATCCCCTCCCGGGGTGCCTGGCTGGAGATGGAGATCGACAAGCGCGACATGGTCGGCGTCCGCATCGACCGCAAGCGCAAGCAGTCGGTGACCGTCCTGCTGAAGGCCCTGGGCTGGACCTCCGACCAGATCCTGGAGGAGTTCGGGGACTACGAGTCGATGCGCGCGACCCTGGAGAAGGACCACACCCAGGGCCAGGACGACGCGCTCCTCGACATCTACCGCAAGCTCCGTCCGGGCGAGCCGCCGACCCGCGAGGCCGCGCAGACCCTGCTGGAGAACCTCTACTTCAACCCCAAGCGGTACGACCTGGCCAAGGTCGGCCGGTACAAGATCAACAAGAAGCTTGGCGGGGACGAGCCGCTGGACGCCGGCGTCCTCACCGTCGAGGACATCGTCGCCACGATCAAGTACCTGGTGAAGCTGCACGCCGGCGAGACCGAGACCGTCGTCGGGGGCCGGACGATCGTGGTCGAGACCGACGACATCGACCACTTCGGCAACCGCCGCCTGCGCAACGTCGGCGAGCTCATCCAGAACCAGGTCCGCACCGGCCTGGCCCGCATGGAGCGCGTCGTCCGCGAGCGGATGACCACCCAGGACGTCGAGGCGATCACGCCGCAGACCCTGATCAACATCCGCCCCGTCGTGGCGTCGATCAAGGAGTTCTTCGGCACCAGCCAGCTCTCGCAGTTCATGGACCAGACCAACCCGCTCTCCGGGCTGACCCACAAGCGCCGCCTGTCGGCGCTGGGCCCCGGCGGCCTCAGCCGTGAGCGGGCCGGCCTGGAGGTCCGTGACGTGCACCCCTCCCACTACGGCCGGATGTGCCCGATCGAGACCCCCGAGGGTCCGAACATCGGTCTGATCGGCTCGCTGGCCGCCTTCGGCCGGGTCAACGCGTTCGGTTTCGTCGAGACCCCGTACCGCAAGGTCACCGACGGCGTCGTCACCGACGAGGTCCACTACCTCACGGCCGACGAGGAGGACCGCTTCGTCATCGCCCAGGCCAACGCCAAGCTGACCAGTGACTACCACTTCGCCGAGTCCCGCGTGCTGGTCCGCCGCCGTGGCGGCGAGGTCGACTACGTCTCCGGCTCGGACGTGGACTACATGGACGTCTCGCCGCGCCAGATGGTGTCGGTCGCCACGGCCATGATCCCGTTCCTGGAGCACGACGACGCCAACCGCGCGCTCATGGGCTCGAACATGATGCGCCAGGCCGTGCCGCTGATCCAGGCCGAGTCGCCGCTGGTCGGCACCGGCATGGAGTACCGCTCCGCAGTGGACGCCGGCGACGTGATCAAGGCCGAGCAGGACGGCGTGATCACCGACGTCTCCGCCGACTACGTCTCGATGCAGCACGACGACGGCACCCACGTCACGTACCGGCTGGCGAAGTTCCACCGCTCCAACCAGGGCACCTCCTACAACCAGAAGGTCCTGGTCGAGGAGGGCCAGCGGGTGGTGGCCGGCGAGGTCATCGCCGACGGCCCCTCCACCCAGCGCGGCGAGATGGCGCTCGGCAAGAACCTGCTGGTCGCCTTCATGCCGTGGGAGGGCTACAACTACGAGGACGCGATCATCCTCTCCCAGCGCCTGGTGCAGGACGACGTCCTGTCCTCGATCCACATCGAGGAGCACGAGGTCGACGCCCGCGACACCAAGCTGGGCCCCGAGGAGATCACCCGCGACATCCCGAACGTCTCCGAGGAGGTCCTGGCCGACCTCGACGACCGCGGCATCATCCGCATCGGCGCCGAGGTGGAGGCCGGGGACATCCTGGTCGGCAAGGTCACCCCGAAGGGTGAGACCGAGCTGACCCCCGAGGAGCGGCTGCTGCGCGCGATCTTCGGCGAGAAGGCCCGCGAGGTCCGCGACACCTCCCTGAAGGTGCCGCACGGCGAGACGGGCAAGGTCATCGGCGTGCGCGTCTTCGACCGCGAGGAGGGCGACGAGCTGCCGCCCGGCGTGAACCAGCTGGTCCGCGTCTACGTGGCGCAGAAGCGCAAGATCACCGACGGTGACAAGCTCGCCGGCCGCCACGGCAACAAGGGCGTCATCTCCAAGATCCTGCCCGTGGAGGACATGCCGTTCATGGAGGACGGCACCCCGGTGGACATCATCCTGAACCCCCTGGGCGTGCCCTCCCGCATGAACCCGGGCCAGGTCCTGGAGATCCACCTGGGCTGGCTCGCCTCCCAGGGCTGGCGCATCGAGGGCGAGGACGCGGACTGGAAGGAGCGGCT
The DNA here is from genome assembly GCF_052245655.1 of Streptomyces sp. 4N509B. Classification (NCBI taxonomy): domain Bacteria; kingdom Bacillati; phylum Actinomycetota; class Actinomycetes; order Kitasatosporales; family Streptomycetaceae; genus Streptomyces; species Streptomyces sp. 4N509B. The sequence continues at coordinate 84,361 of NZ_JBQQBZ010000022.1, read as the reverse complement.
GCGCGCCATCGGCGCCGACGACGTCGCCCCCGGCACCAACGTCGCCACCCCCGTCTTCGACGGCGCCCGTGAGGACGAGCTCACCGGTCTCTTCGAGTCCACCATCCCCACCCGCGACGGCGAACGGCTGGTGATGCCGTCCGGCAAGGCGCGGCTGTTCGACGGCCGCTCCGGCGAGCCGTTCCCCGACCCGATCTCCGTCGGGTACATGTACATCCTCAAGCTCCACCACCTGGTCGACGACAAGCTGCACGCGCGCTCGACCGGCCCGTACTCCATGATCACCCAGCAGCCCCTGGGTGGTAAGGCGCAGTTCGGCGGCCAGCGCTTCGGCGAGATGGAGGTGTGGGCGCTGGAGGCGTACGGCGCCGCCTACGCCCTCCAGGAGCTGCTGACCATCAAGTCCGACGACGTCACCGGCCGCGTGAAGGTCTACGAGGCGATCGTCAAGGGCGAGAACATCCCCGAGCCCGGGATTCCCGAGTCCTTCAAGGTGCTCATCAAGGAGATGCAGTCGCTCTGCCTCAACGTGGAGGTGCTGTCCAGTGACGGCATGTCCATCGAGATGCGTGACACCGACGAGGACGTCTTCCGCGCCGCGGAAGAGCTCGGAATCGACCTGTCCCGGCGCGAGCCGAGCAGCGTCGAAGAGGTCTGACGGGTCTGGCCGGGGAGGGAGGCTCCTCTCCCTCCCCGGCAGTCCCCGGACCCGGAAGACCATTGACATGACACGACCCTGAGAGGGATTGACGAGAGTGCTCGACGTCAACTTCTTCGACGAACTGCGTATTGGCCTGGCCACGGCTGACGACATCCGTCAGTGGTCGCACGGCGAGGTCAAGAAGCCGGAGACCATCAACTACCGCACCCTGAAGCCCGAGAAGGACGGACTCTTCTGCGAGAAGATCTTCGGTCCGACCCGGGACTGGGAGTGCTACTGCGGCAAGTACAAGCGCGTCCGCTTCAAGGGCATCATCTGTGAGCGCTGCGGCGTCGAGGTGACCCGCGCCAAGGTGCGCCGTGAGCGGATGGGCCACATCGAACTGGCCGCCCCCGTCACCCACATCTGGTACTTCAAGGGCGTTCCGTCGCGCCTCGGGTACCTGCTCGACCTCGCTCCGAAGGACCTGGAGAAGGTCATCTACTTCGCCGCGTACATGATCACGTACGTGGACGAGGAGCGCCGCACGCGCGACCTGCCGTCGCTGGAGGCCCACATCTCCGTGGAGCGTCAGCAGATCGAGCAGCGCCGCGACGCGGACCTGGAGGCCCGCGCCAAGAAGCAGGAGGCGGACCTCGCCGAGCTGGAGGCCGAGGGCGCCAAGGCCGACGTGCGCCGCAAGGTGCGCGAGGGCGCCGAGCGCGAGATGAAGCAGCTCCGTGACCGGGCCCAGCGCGAGCTGGACCGCCTGGAGGAGGTCTGGAACCGCTTCAAGAACCTCAAGGTCCAGGACCTGGAGGGCGACGAGCTGCTCTACCGCGAGCTGCGCGACCGCTTCGGGACGTACTTCGACGGCTCCATGGGCGCCGCGGCGCTCCAGAAGCGGCTGGAGAACTTCGACCTCGACGAGGAGGCCGCCCGGCTGCGGGAGATCATCCGCACCGGCAAGGGCCAGAAGAAGACCCGCGCCCTCAAGCGGCTGAAGGTGGTCTCCGCGTTCCTGCAGACCTCCAACAGCCCCAAGGGCATGGTGCTCGACTGCGTCCCGGTGATCCCGCCGGACCTGCGGCCGATGGTCCAGCTCGACGGTGGCCGCTTCGCCACCTCCGACCTGAACGACCTCTACCGCCGCGTCATCAACCGCAACAACCGCCTGAAGCGACTGCTCGACCTCGGCGCGCCCGAGATCATCGTGAACAACGAGAAGCGGATGCTCCAGGAGGCCGTGGACGCCCTGTTCGACAACGGCCGCCGTGGCCGTCCCGTCACCGGTCCCGGCAACCGGCCGCTGAAGTCCCTGTCCGACATGCTCAAGGGCAAGCAGGGCCGCTTCCGCCAGAACCTCCTGGGCAAGCGCGTCGACTACTCGGCCCGTTCCGTGATCGTCGTCGGCCCGCAGCTGAAGCTGCACCAGTGCGGCCTGCCCAAGGCCATGGCGCTGGAGCTCTTCAAGCCGTTCGTGATGAAGCGCCTGGTGGACCTGAACCACGCGCAGAACATCAAGTCGGCCAAGCGCATGGTCGAGCGCCAGCGCACCGTGGTGTACGACGTCCTCGAAGAGGTCATCGCCGAGCACCCGGTGCTGCTCAACCGCGCCCCGACGCTGCACCGCCTCGGCATCCAGGCGTTCGAGCCGCAGCTGGTGGAGGGCAAGGCCATCCAGATCCACCCGCTGGTCTGCACGGCGTTCAACGCGGACTTCGACGGCGACCAGATGGCGGTCCACCTGCCGCTGTCCGCCGAGGCCCAGGCCGAGGCCCGCATCCTGATGCTGTCCTCGAACAACATCCTGAAGCCCGCCGACGGCCGTCCCGTCACCATGCCCACCCAGGACATGGTGCTCGGCCTGTTCTTCCTCACCACCGACGAGGAGGAGCGGGAGGTCAGGGGCGAGGGCAGGTCGTTCTCCTCCACCGCGGAGGCGATCATGGCGTTCGACGCCGGGGAGCTCTCGCTCCAGGCGAAGATCGACATCCGCTTCCCCGTGGGCTCCGTGCCGCCCCGCGGCTGGACCCCGCCGGAGGAGGGCGAGGGCGACGGCGGCGCCTGGCAGCCCGGTGACAGCTTCCGGCTGCGCACCACGCTCGGCCGCGCGCTGTTCAACGAGCTGCTTCCCGAGGACTACCCGTTCATCGACCAGTCCGTCGGCAAGCGGCAGCTGTCGCAGATCGTCAACGACCTCGCCGAGCGGTACCCGAAGGTCGTCGTCGCCGCGGCGCTGGACAACCTCAAGACCGCCGGTTACTTCTGGGCCACCCGCTCCGGCGTCACCATCGCCGTCTCGGACATCGTCGTCCCGGCGGAGAAGCCGGAGATCCTCGCCAACTACGAGGCGCAGGACGAGAAGGTCCAGAAGCAGTACGAGCGCGGTCTGATCACCAAGGACGAGCGCACCCAGGAGCTGATCGCGGTCTGGACGAAGGCGACCAACGAGGTCGCCGAGACCATGAACGCCCACTTCCCGAAGACCAACCCGATCTTCATGATGGTGGACTCGGGCGCCCGCGGAAACATGATGCAGATGCGCCAGATCGCGGGCATGCGCGGCCTGGTGTCGAACGCCAAGAACGAGACGATCCCCCGTCCGATCAAGGCGTCCTTCCGCGAGGGCCTCAGCGTTCTGGAGTACTTCATCTCCACGCACGGCGCCCGCAAGGGTCTGGCCGACACCGCCCTGCGAACCGCCGACTCCGGGTACCTCACCCGGCGTCTGGTGGACGTCTCGCAGGACGTGATCATCCGCGAGGAGGACTGCGGCACCGACCGTGGCCTGAAGCTGGAGATCGCGAGCCGTGGCGCGGACGGCGTGCTGCGCAAGGCGGAGAACGTCGAGTCCAGCGTCTACGCCCGCTGCCTGGCGGAGGACGTCGTGGTCGACGGCAAGGTGCTGGCCCCGGCCGGCACCGACCTCGGCGACGTGCTCATCGACGAGCTCGTCCTCCACAACGTGGAGACGGTCAAGACCCGTTCCGTCCTCACCTGTGAGTCCGCGGTCGGCACCTGCGCCATGTGCTACGGGCGCTCGCTGGCCACCGGCAAGCTGGTGGACATCGGCGAGGCGGTCGGCATCATCGCCGCCCAGTCGATCGGTGAGCCCGGCACCCAGCTGACGATGCGCACCTTCCACACCGGTGGTGTGGCCGGTGAGGACATCACGCAGGGTCTGCCGCGTGTGGTCGAGCTCTTCGAGGCCCGCACGCCCAAGGGCGTCGCGCCGATCTCCGAGTCCTCCGGCCGTGTGCGGATCGAGGAGACGGAGAAGACGAAGAAGGTCATCGTCACCCCGGACGACGGCTCCGACGAGACCTCGTACGCGGTCTCCAAGCGGGCCAGGCTGCTGGTGGGCGAGGGCGACCACGTCACCGTCGGCCAGCCGCTGACGGTCGGCGCGGCCAACCCGCACGACGTGCTGCGCATCCTCGGCCAGCGCGCCGTCCAGGTGTACCTGGTGGGCGAGGTCCAGAAGGTCTACAACTCGCAGGGTGTGTCGATCCACGACAAGCACATCGAGATCATCGTCCGGCAGATGCTCCGCCGGGTGACGATCATCGAGTCCGGCGACGCGGAGCTGCTGCCGGGCGAGCTCGTGGAGCGCTCGCGCTTCGAGTCGGAGAACCGTCGGGTGGTGGCCGAGGGCGGTCACCCGGCCTCCGGCCGTCCGCAGCTGATGGGTATCACCAAGGCGTCGCTGGCCACCGAGTCGTGGCTGTCGGCGGCGTCCTTCCAGGAGACGACCCGGGTGCTGACCGACGCGGCGATCAACGCCAAGTCGGACTCCCTGATCGGCCTCAAGGAGAACGTCATCATCGGTAAGCTCATCCCGGCCGGCACGGGCCTGTCCCGGTACCGGAACATCCGGGTGGAGCCCACCGAGGAGGCGAAGGCCGCGATGTACTCGACCGTCGGCTACGACGACATCGACTACTCGCCCTTCGGCACCGGCTCCGGCCAGGCCGTTCCCCTGGAGGACTACGACTACGGCCCCTACCAGGGCTGAGGTCTCGTCCAGAGGTCACCGAGAGACACGAGAACGGCCCGCCGCGGTTCGCCCGCGGCGGGCCGTTCCGCGCGTGCCGGGGTGGCTGGTTCTCGCGGGTGGGGTGCGCGGGGGAGGGCGATCGGGTTTCGTTTTGACCCTGGCCCATGTGCTGGGTAGGCTCTGACCTTGTGCCTGGGGTGTTCCCTGCTCTCTTTCAGAGTCAGCGCGAACTCCGGAATCTGCATATCCGTCGCGATCGCGGGAACCGTGCAGTCTTCGACACGCCCGACCGCGTGGGTCGGTGAGTGTCCCAGGTTAGTCTTACCGAGATCGGCACAGAGAAACCGGAGAAACGGTGCCAACGATCCAGCAGCTGGTCCGCAAGGGCCGGCAGGACAAGGTGGAGAAGAACAAGACGCCCGCGCTCGAGGGATCCCCCCAGCGTCGCGGCGTCTGCACGCGTGTCTTCACCACCACCCCCAAGAAGCCGAACTCGGCCCTGCGCAAGGTCGCCCGTGTGCGCCTGAGCAACGGGATCGAGGTCACCGCCTACATTCCGGGGGAGAACCACAACCTTCAGGAGCACTCCATCGTGCTGGTGCGCGGTGGCCGTGTGAAGGACCTGCCGGGTGTTCGTTACAAGATCATCCGTGGCTCCCTCGACACCCAGGGCGTCAAGAACCGCAAGCAGGCCCGCAGCCGTTACGGCGCCAAGAAGGAGAAGTAAGCCATGCCTCGTAAGGGCCCCGCCCCGAAGCGTCCGGTTCACGTCGACCCGGTCTACGGCTCTCCTCTGGTGACCTCGCTGATCAACAAGGTGCTGCTGCACGGCAAGCGTTCCACCGCCGAGCGCATCGTCTACGGCGCGATGGAGGGCCTGCGGGAGAAGACGGGCAACGACCCGGTCATCACCCTGAAGCGGGCGTTGGAGAACGTCAAGCCGACCCTCGAGGTCCGCTCCCGCCGCGTCGGCGGCGCCACCTACCAGGTGCCGGTCGAGGTCCGTCCCGGCCGTTCCTCCACGCTCGCGCTGCGCTGGCTGGTGGGGTACTCCCGCGCCCGCCGCGAGAAGACCATGACCGAGCGGCTCATGAACGAGCTGCTCGACGCGTCCAACGGACTCGGTGCCTCCGTGAAGAAGCGTGAGGACACCCACAAGATGGCCGAGTCCAACAAGGCGTTCGCGCACTACCGCTGGTAGTCGCAACCCACATCGAGACCGAGAGAAGACTGAAGCCAGATGGCTACCACTTCACTTGACCTGGCCAGGGTCCGCAACATCGGGATCATGGCCCACATCGACGCGGGCAAGACGACGACCACCGAGCGCATCCTGTACTACACCGGCATGAGCTACAAGATCGGTGAGGTCCACGACGGAGCCGCCACCACGGACTGGATGGAGCAGGAGCAGGAGCGCGGCATCACGATCACCTCCGCCGCCGTCACCTGTCACTGGTCGGTCGATGACGTGGACCACACGATCAACATCATCGACACTCCCGGCCACGTGGACTTCACCGTCGAGGTGGAGCGCTCGCTGCGGGTGCTCGACGGTGCGGTGACGGTGTTCGACGGTGTCGCCGGTGTCGAGCCCCAGTCCGAGACCGTCTGGCGTCAGGCCGACCGCTACGGCGTGCCGCGCATCTGTTTCGTCAACAAGCTCGACCGCACGGGCGCCGACTTCTTCCGCTGCGTGGACATGATCGTGGACCGGCTCAACGCCACCCCGCTGGTCATGCAGCTGCCGATCGGTGCCGAGGCCAACTTCGCCGGCGTCGTGGACCTGGTCCGCATGCAGGCGCTGGTCTGGTCGGCCGAGGCCAAGCTCGGCGAGATGTACGACGTCGTGGACATCCCCGAGGACCTGCGTGAGCAGGCCGAGGAGTGGCACGGCAAGCTCGTCGAGGCCGTCGCGGAGAACGACGAGGAGATGATGGAGCTGTACCTGGAGGGCGAGGAGCCCTCCCCGGAGCAGCTCACGGCGGCGATCCGTCGCGTCACCCTCGCCTCCACCGGCCAGGCCGACACCACGATCACGCCGGTCTTCTGCGGCACCGCGTTCAAGAACAAGGGCGTGCAGCCGCTGCTCGACGCCGTCGTGCGGTACCTGCCGTCGCCGCTGGACGTCGAGGCCGTCGAGGGCCAGTCGGTGAAGGACCCGGAGGAGATCATCCGACGCAGGCCGTCGGAGGAGGAGCCGCTCGCGGCTCTGGCCTTCAAGATCGCCAGCGACCCGCACCTCGGGAAGCTGACCTTCGTCCGGGTCTACTCGGGTGTGCTCGCGGCCGGCTCGCAGGTGATGAACCCGGTCAAGGGCAAGAAGGAGCGCATCGGCAAGGTCTATCGCATGCACGCGAACAAGCGTGAGGAGATCGACCACGTCGGTGCCGGAGACATCTGCGCGGTGATGGGTCTGAAGCAGACCACCACCGGGGAGACGCTCTGCGACGCCACCCACCAGGTGATCCTGGAGTCCATGGAGTTCCCGGCGCCGGTCATCGAGGTGGCCATCGAGCCGAAGTCCAAGGGCGACCAGGAGAAGCTGGGCATCGCGATCCAGCGGCTGGCCGAGGAGGACCCGTCCTTCCAGGTCAAGTCCGACGAGGAGACCGGCCAGACGATCATCGCCGGCATGGGCGAGCTTCACCTCGACGTGCTGGTGGACCGCATGAAGCGGGAGTTCAAGGTCGAGGCCAACGTCGGCAAGCCGCAGGTCGCGTACCGGGAGACGCTGCGCAAGTCGGTGGAGAAGGTCGACTACACCCACAAGAAGCAGACGGGTGGGTCCGGCCAGTTCGCCAAGGTGCAGATCAACCTGGAGCCCCTGGAGGGCGGCGGGTACCTCTTCGAGAACAAGATCACCGGTGGTCGCATCCCCAAGGAGTACATCCCCTCGGTGGACGCCGGCTGCCAGGAGGCGATGGAGTTCGGTGTCCTCGCCGGGTATCCGTTGACCGGTGTCAAGGTGACCCTGGTCGACGGCTCGTACCACGAGGTGGACTCCTCGGAGATGGCCTTCAAGATCGCCGGCTCGATGGCCTTCAAGGAGGCCGCCCGCAGGGCCGGTCCGGTCCTGCTGGAGCCGCTGATGAAGGTCGAGGTCACCACGCCCGAGGACTACATGGGTGACGTGATCGGCGACATCAACTCCCGCCGTGGCCAGATCCAGGCCATGGAGGACCGCAGCGGCGCCAAGGTCGTCAAGGCGCTGGTTCCGCTGTCGGAGATGTTCGGCTACGTCGGTGACCTGCGCAGCAAGACCTCCGGTCGCGCGAGCTACAGCATGGAGTTCGATTCCTACGGCGAGGTTCCCAAGAACGTCTCCGAGGAGATCATCGCAAAGGCGAAGGGCGACTGAGCCCGTAAGCTGGAGCTAAGGGACATTCGGGGACATTCGCGCAGCGAGTGATCCCCGGTGTCCAGCCCTTTATCAGGCGAAACGGTCAAGGGCGTCCCCCTCGGGGTCCTGACCGGTTCGGTACGACCAACTGAAACCTTCCGCAGCACCGCGGAGGGCGTACAGCACCAGTCCACAGGAGGACCCCAGTGGCGAAGGCGAAGTTCGAGCGGACTAAGCCGCACGTCAACATTGGCACCATCGGTCACATCGACCACGGCAAGACGACGCTTACCGCGGCGATCACCAAGGTGCTGCACGACGCTTTCCCGGACCTGAACGAGGTCTCCGCTTTCGAGAACATCGACAAGGCTCCCGAGGAGCGTCAGCGCGGTATCACGATCTCGATCGCGCACGTCGAGTACCAGACGGAGAGCCGTCACTACGCCCACGTCGACTGCCCGGGTCACGCGGACTACATCAAGAACATGATCACCGGTGCCGCCCAGATGGACGGCGCGATCCTCGTGGTCGCCGCCACCGACGGCCCGATGCCGCAGACCAAGGAGCACGTGCTCCTGGCCCGCCAGGTCGGTGTGCCGTACATCGTCGTCGCCCTGAACAAGGCCGACATGGTGGACGACGAGGAGATCATGGAGCTCGTCGAGCTCGAGGTCCGTGAGCTGCTCACCGAGTACGAGTTCCCGGGCGACGACGTCCCCGTCGTCAAGGTCTCCGCGCTGAAGGCGCTGGAGGGCGACGAGAAGTGGGGCCAGTCCGTGCTCGAGCTGATGAAGGCGGTGGACGAGTCCATCCCGCAGCCGGAGCGCGACGTCGACAAGCCCTTCCTCATGCCGATCGAGGACGTCTTCACCATCACCGGTCGTGGCACGGTCGTCACCGGCCGCATCGAGCGTGGTGTGCTGAAGGTCAACGAGACCGTGGACATCATCGGCATCAAGGAAGAGAAGTCCACCACCACCGTCACCGGCATCGAGATGTTCCGCAAGCTGCTCGACGAGGGCCAGGCCGGTGAGAACGTCGGTCTGCTGCTGCGTGGCATCAAGCGCGAGGACGTGGAGCGCGGCCAGGTCGTCATCAAGCCGGGTTCCGTCACCCCGCACACCGAGTTCGAGGCCACGGCGTACATCCTCTCCAAGGACGAGGGCGGCCGCCACACCCCGTTCTTCAACAACTACCGCCCGCAGTTCTACTTCCGTACCACGGACGTGACCGGCGTGGTGCACCTCCCCGAGGGCACCGAGATGGTCATGCCGGGCGACAACACCTCGATGCGCGTCGAGCTGATCCAGCCCGTCGCCATGGAGGAGGGCCTGAAGTTCGCCATCCGCGAGGGTGGCCGGACCGTGGGCGCCGGCCAGGTCACCAAGATCCTCAAGTGATCCGGGTGCGCTGACGGGCGCTCTGGCAGCGTCTGACGAAGGGGCCCCGCTTCCGCCGACTCCGGCGGTGGCGGGGCCCCTTCCGTGTGCGCGCCGCCGCCCGGGTTCCGGTGCGCGCCCGCCCGGCTTCCCGTCCGGCTCTCCGCCGGGCGCTCCGTCGGGTCCGCCCGGCCGGCCCCCCCGCCCGCGCCACGCGCGCCGCCGCTCGTCGCGGATATCGACCGCTCGTCGTGTACCTGGCGACCGTTCACCGCCGCATGCCGGCGTTCAGCGCGTGCTCCTGTCAAGCACCTGCCCTCGCGGTGTGACGCTCCTTACCTTTCCGACAGCGACAGCCGAAGGCGATGTACCAGCCGGATTGCCCGAGGCACCACCGGAGCGATCCCTGACAGGAGTCAACGATGACGAGCACTTCCAAGACCGGCGCCGGGGGTCCGCCCGGTTCGCCACCGGGCGGTGACCTGACGAGCCGCTCGATCGCGATGCACGAGGACCCGCGCTTCCGCGAGCTCCGTTCGCGCCTGCTGCGCTTCGTCTTCCCGCTGAGCGTCGGATTCCTCGTCTGGTACCTGCTGTACGTGGTGATGTCGGTCTACGCCCGCGACTTCATGGCCACCGAGGTCGTCGGCAGCGCCAACATCGCCCTCTTCTTCGGCCTGCTCCAGTTCGTCACCACCTTCGGCATCGCCATCTGGTACTCGCGCTACGCCGGCCGCCGCCTCGACCCCCTCGCCGACGAGCTGCGCGCGGAACTGGAGGGCAGCCCGTCATGATGACCTTCGCCGCCGAGTCCACCTCGGGGGAGCGCACCGTCACGCTCGTCCTCTTCGCCGTGCTCATCGCCGCCACCGTCGGCGTCACCATCTGGGCCGGCCGCAGCACCAAGACCGCCGCCGACTTCCACTCCGGTGGACGCGGCTTCTCCGGCGTCCAGAACGGCTTCGCCATCGGCGGCGACTACATGTCGGCCGCCTCCTTCCTCGGCATCGCCGGCATGATCGCCCTCTCCGGCTACGACGGCTTCCTGTACTCCATCGGCTTCCTCGTGGCGTGGCTGGTGGCCCTGCTGCTCATAGCCGAGCTGCTGCGCAACTCCGGCCGCTTCACCATGGCCGACGTGGTCTCGTACCGCATGAAGCAGCGCCCGGTGCGCACGGCCGCCTCCGTCTCCACCCTGATCGTCTCGATCTTCTACCTGCTGGCGCAGATGGTCGGCGCGGGCGCCCTCGTCTCGCTGCTCCTCGGCATCGAGGAGGGCCAGACCTTCCTGGGCATGGACGACGACACGGCGAAGATCGTCGGCATCGTCGTCGTCGGCATCCTGATGACCCTCTACGTCACCATCGGCGGGATGAAGGGCACCACCTGGGTGCAGGTCATCAAGGCGTCCATGCTGATGTCCGGCGCCCTGCTGATCACGATCCTGGCGCTCGCGATCTCCGACTTCAACTTCGGCGGGCTGATGAACGACGCCGCCGAGGCCAGCGGGGTCGGGCAGTCCTTCCTCGAACCCGGGCAGCGCTACGGCGTCGAGGTCGAGGGCGACGCCTGGAAGACCCTGACGAACAAGCTCGACCTGATCAGCCTCGGCCTGGCCCTGGTGCTCGGCACCGCCGGCCTGCCGCACATCCTGATCCGCTTCTACACCGTGCCCGACGCCAAGGCCGCCCGTAAGTCCGTCAACTGGGGCATCGGCCTGATCGGCACCTTCTACCTGATGACGCTGGTCCTCGGCTTCGGCGCCGCGGCACTCGTCGGACGGGAGGCCATCGTCGCCCAGGACCCGGCGGGCAACACGGCGGCTCCCCAGCTCGCCGAGGCCGTCGGCGACTACTGGGGTGGCGACTGGCTCGGCGCGGTGCTGCTGGCCTTCATCGCGGCGGTCGCGTTCGCGACGATCCTGGCCACCGTCGCCGGCCTCACCATCGCGTCCTCGTCCTCCCTGGCGCACGACTTCTACAACAACGTGCTGCGCCGCGGAAAGGCCAGCGGCGCGGAGGAGGTGCGGGTCGCGCGGTTCGCCGCCTTCGGCGTCGGCGCGGTCGCGATCGTCCTGGCGATCTTCGCGCAGAACCAGAACGTCGCCTTCCTCGTCGCCCTCGCCTTCGCGGTGGCCGCCTCGGCGAACGTCCCGACCCTGCTGCTGAGCCTCTTCTGGAAGCGGTTCAACACGGCGGGCGCGGTGACCGGCATCTACGGCGGCCTCGGCAGCGCCGTCCTGCTGGTCTTCTTCTCCCCCGTGGTCTCCGGCAAGGTCGACGCCGAGGGCAACAGCCTGGCGCTCTTCCCCGAGGGCGTGGACTTCCACTGGTTCCCGCTGGAGAACCCGGGCCTGGTCTCCATCCCGCTGGGCTTCCTGTTCGCCGTCGTCGGCACCCTGCTGTCGAAGGAGAGCAACCCCGAGCGGTTCGCACAGCTCCAGGTGCGTGCCCTCACCGGTGCCGGCGCCGAGAAGGCCTCCCAGCACTGACCGACCCCCCGTCCCCACTGATCCCCCGTCCCCACGACCCATCCGTCCCCCCACCCGACCGGTTCTCCGACCGCTCACCCCCCGCCGCGGACTCCCTCCCCGCGGACCCGCCGGGTTCGTGTCACCACCCGGCGACCAGCCCGGGGTCTTGAGAGGCCCCCTCAAGACCCCGGGCTTCACCTCGCCCGTCACCTGCAAGGACGTCCCCCGACGGGGGCGTGCAGGGGGGCGCACGGTGGTGGAGATTTCGAGCAATCGGCTGACCGAGCAACCCCGAGCCATCACACTGGGCACATGAAGGATCACCGGAAGACGCCTCCACACCTGACCATCAGGGTGACCCGCCGAGACGATCCGGTCTCCGAGGTCATCGAGCAGGACACCATCAGGTCCGCCAGGCGCTATCCCAACGTCGTCATCCGCGGCCCCGTCTTCGGATTCGCCCAGCAGACCCCGTCCGACGGCGACCGATGGCGCCTGCTGAGCGACGTCGCCGACGGCTTCCCCCAGCACTCCCGCGACGCCCTCAACTCCCACCTGTGGTTCCGGGCGAAGAACGAGACACGGCCGGGCGACCCGCTGCGCGAGGAGCTGCTGGCCGCCGTCGCCCGCCTGGAGTCCGAGCCGGTCAACGAGCTCGGCGTCGGCGACACCCGGTACCGCGTCGTGCGGGGCGACGAGTTCGCCCGCGTCGGCTCCGACGGCATCGAGGGCCCCCGCCCCACGGACCCCGACGAGCCGGGCCGCGACATGGGCGACCGCTCCACCACCGCGGCCTGCCGCACCACCGGCTTCGTCGTCGACCACGCCAGGGCCACCGGCATCATGGAGTCGATCCAGCGCATGGAGCTGCTCCCGCTGCGGTACCAGGCCGAACGCATCCCGAAGGACGTCCGCGACGACTCGCTGCGCGCCCTCGCCACCCACCCGGGAGTGGTCCTGCTGCCCGCCGCGTTCACCTTCGCCGAGCGCAAGCAGACCTCCTGGGAGCCGATGGCCGGCCTCCACCCCACCCCGCAGGACGCCCGCGCCACCCTCTTCAACTACCTCGCCGAGTTCCTGCCGAAGCTGGAGCACGACATCCCCGCCACCGACGCGGAGCTCTACGCCCGCGCCGCCGAGGAGTACCGCGCGGGACCGCCGAGGAACGAGCTGCTCGTCCTCGGCCGCCGCTTCCAGATCATCCGCGTGGAGCGCCTCATCCGCATCGGCCCCGACGGTCCCGAGCCGCCCCGCCCCAGCGACACCGACCCGTACGGCCCGATGCGGCTGCACCCCCCGCTCGCCGAGTTCGAGGAGCGTGAACGCGGGCTCGAACGCGGCCGCGGGCGCAGGACGGGCGAATGAGCCAAGGGGGACCTCGGGGCGCCTCCGGCGCCCTCGGCGGTTCCGACCGCGGGCGTCGCGGGAGGTCAGGCGGCGATCCCGGGGGAGGGCGGGGGAGGAGGAGGTTCGGGAGGTTCGGGGCGTTCAGGCTCTACAGCCTCGCGGCCCGCTGGGATAGCGTGCGGGACATGCTGGACCGACGGCGAGGGCGCCGGGTCGACGGCCGCCCCGACCCCGCGCACACCGTGCGCGTGCTCACCGCTGTCCAGCAGATCGACACCGACCTGCGCGACGGCCTGCGCGGTCGCGGCGGCCCCCAGGCCGCCCGACGGCTGCGTCGCCTGCTCCACTCCAGGACCGTCGTCCTCGCCGACCTCAACGGCGTCGTCGCCGTCGCGGGCCCCGACCCCGACCCCGAGGAGCTGGCCCCCGTCCTCGCCCAGACCTACGACCGGGCCGCCCACACCCACCGCGGCGCCTGGTCGGCCTCGCCCCTCATCGTCGACGGCGAGCTGTCGGGCGCGCTGGCCGTCCTGCACAACGGCGAGGACGACGCCGGACCCACCGAGGACGAGCTCACGGCCGTCGCCGCCCTCGTCTCCCGCTCCCTCGACCACGCCGCGCTGCGCCGGGCCCGTGCCCGCATCGCCCAGGCCGACCTGCGCACGCTGCGGGCCCAGATATCCCCCCACTTCCTGCACAACGCGCTCGCCGTGATCGGCGCCCGCATCCGCACCGACCCCGACCGCGCCCGCACCCTCCTCAACGACTTCGCGGACTACCTCCGCTACAGCTTCGCCACCAAGGGCGACTACGCCACCGTCTCCGACGAGCTCCAGGCCATCCAGACGTACCTGGAGCTCCAGCGCGCCCGCTTCAACGACCGCATGGAGCTCACCGTCCGCATGGCCCCCGAGGTGCTGCCCGTCGCCATTCCCTTCCTGGTGATCCAGCCCATCGTGGAGAACGCGGTGCGCCACGGCCTCGAACCCAAGCCGGGGCCCGGCTCCATCAGCGTCTCCGGCTTCGGCGAGGGCCCGCTGTGCGTCATCGAGATCGAGGACGACGGCGTCGGCATGGACCCCGAGCTCGCGCAGGCGATCCTGGCGGGCAGCGGCCCGCCCGCCAAGCGCGTGGGCCTGGCCAACGTCGACCAGCGGCTGCGGACCGTCTACGGGCCCGAGTACGGACTGGTCATCGAGACCGCACCGGGCAGCGGGACGAAGGTCGTCATCCGCGTGCCCCGTTTCAAGCGAGGAGTGGCCGCGACATGACGCGTGACACCACGGCGCGGCTTCGGACCCTGGTGGTCGAGGACGAGGCGTCCACCCGGGAGGAGCTGGCCGACATGCTCGCCGCGCTGCCGGAGGTCGGCGCCGTCGGCGAGGCCGACAGCGGCGAGGCCGCCGTGCGCAGCCTCGGCACCGACAGCTACGACGCCGTCTTCCTCGACATCTCCATGCCGGGGCTCGACGGCATGGCCGTGGCCCGCGTCGTCAGCCAGCTCTCCACGCCCCCCGCCATCGTCTTCGTCACCGCCTCCGAGCACCACGCCGTCGAGGCGTTCGGCATCGGCGCCGCCGACTACCTGCTGAAGCCCGTCCGCGCCGAGCGCCTGGCCGAGGCCGTCGGCCGCGTCCGCACGCTGCGCCGCCCCGCCCCCGCCCCGCCCGCGACCGCGGCCGACGAGCTCTCCGTCGTGCAGATCGAGACCGGCCGCCACACCGTCTTCGTCCACCGCAACGACATCCAGTTCGCCGAGGCCCAGGGCGACTACGTGCGGCTCCACACCGGCCAGGCCAGCCACCTCATACGCCTCTCCCTGAGCTACCTGGAGGAGGTCTGGGCCCCGGCCGGCTTCGTCCGCGCCCACCGCGGGTACCTCGTCGCCGTCCGCTGGGTCCGCGACCTGCGCGTCACCAGTTCCTCGGGGCTGCTGGCCCGCACCCCGGCCGGCGACGTGCCCGTCAGCCGCCGCCACGCCCGCGAGCTGAAGGAGCGGCTGCTCGCCGCCGTCCGCGACGGGGCGCAGGACGGCGTCCAGGACAGTCAGGACGCGCGCGAGGCCAGGGACGACGCCCGATGACCGCCTCCCCGCGCCGCGTCCGGATCACCAGCCCGCAGACGCGCATCGCCCTCTCCCGCAGGAACCAGCCCGCCCCCCACCTCCTGCCGCACGTCCTCGACGGCACGGGCATCGCCGCCGAGACCGATCCCGCCGACCACGCCCTCTACCTCAGGCAACGCCGGCTCGCCGTCCGCACTCTCTGCGTCCTGGGCGCCGTGGTCTTCGGCCTCAGCGGCCTGCTCGGCGCCCTCCCCGTGCTCGACCGCGTCTCGGTCCTCGGCATCCCCGCCTCCTGGCTGCTGCTGATGACCGCGAGCTACCCGTTGCTGCTCCTCATCGCCCTGCTCCACGTCCGCCGCGCCGAGCAGCACGAGCGCGCCTACGCCCACCACGCCCACCACGCCCGCCACTCCCGCAACGTCCACCACGCCCGCCCAGCACGTTCCGCCGCGGGATCCGCCGACGACCTCGCCGCCGGCGCCGCGGAGCACCCCTTCCTGCCATGACCGGACTGCTGGCGATCGGGCTGCTCTTCGCGGCCAGCATGGTCATCGGGGTCTACGGCGTGCGCGCCGCGCGCACCACCCCCGACTTCCTCGTCGCCTCCCAGCGCGTGGGCCCCGTGTGGAACTCGATGGCCATCGCCGGCGAGTACGTCTCGGCGGCCTCGGTTCTGGGGCTGGCCGGGCTCATGCTGAAGGACGGCATCGGCTCCCTGTGGTACGCGGTCGGCTTCACCGCCGGGTACGTGGCGGTGGCCGCGCTGGTCGCCGGGCCGATGCGCCGCTCCGGCGCGTACACCGTCCCGGACTTCGCCGACTACCGCCTGGCCTCCCAGGGCCTGCGCAAGCTGTGCGCCGTCATCGTCCTGGTGATCATGTGGCTCTACCTCGTGCCGCAGTTCAAGGGCGCGGGCGTCGTGCTGCACCTGGTCAGCGGCACGCCGTACTGGGTCGGCGTGGTGCTGGCGGGCCTGGTGGTCACCGTCTCGATCGCGGCCGGCG
Organism: Streptomyces sp. 4N509B; assembly: GCF_052245655.1. NCBI lineage: Bacteria > Bacillati > Actinomycetota > Actinomycetes > Kitasatosporales > Streptomycetaceae > Streptomyces > Streptomyces sp. 4N509B. Next base: position 68,110 of record NZ_JBQQBZ010000022.1, on the reverse strand, counting down.
GCATGCGCTCGGCCACCTACGTCCAGGGCTTCCACTACCTCGTGAAACTGCTCTTCATCGCCGTCCCCGCCGTCTTCCTCGTCGTCCACGCCGGCGAGGACGCGCGCCAGGAGGCGCTGCACGTGGACGTGGACGACTGGAGTCGCCCGCTGCTGGACCTCAACGGCTCGGGCGAGCCACTGCTGGCCACCTGGTCCGTTCTCCTGGCCACTACCCTCGGCGCGGTGGGCCTGCCCCACGTGATCATGAGGTTTCACACGAGCGCCACCGCCTGGGTGGCGCGCCGGGTCGCCGTCGGCGTGATCCTGCTGCTCGGCGTCTTCTACCTCTTCCCCGCGGTCTACGGCCTGCTCGGGAGGGTCTTCACCCCGCACCTGGAGCACAGCGGGGACACCGACACCGTGGCGGTGGTGCTGCCGGGGGAGATCATCGGCGGCGGCTGGGGTGAGGTGCTCACCGCGATCGTCGCCGCCGGCGCCTTCGCGGCGTTCCTGTCCACCTCCTCCGGGCTGCTGATGGCGCTGGCCGGTGGCCTCTCGCACGACCTGGCCAGGCCCAGCGTGCCGCGGCTGCGCAAGGCGGTGGCGGGGGGCGCGCTCGTCGCGGTCCTGCTGTCGCTGCCCGCGGAGCGCGTCGACATCAACGTGCTGGTGGGCTGGGCGTTCGCGGTGGCCGCCTCCACGTTCTGCCCGCTGCTGGTGCTCGGCATCTGGTGGCGCGGCCTGACGCTGACCGGCGCGGCGGCGGGGCTGGCCACCGGCGTGCTGGCCTCGACGGGCGCGGCGCTCGCCTCCGTCCTCACCGACCCGGGCCAGGGCTGGCTCGTCGTCCTGCTCGCCCAGCCCGCCGCCTGGACGGTGCCCCTCGCCTTCCTCGTCATGATCACGGTCTCGCTGCTGGGCACCCCGCCCGACTGGTCGGAGCGGGCCGTCCTGCGCCTGCACGTCCCGCGCTGAACGCGCGGTGAAACGATCGCGCAACGGAACCCGCCGAACGATGTCGCACAGCGGTCTCAGGACGCGGGCGCGAGAGGGGCTCGACGAGCGGTTCGCGGGTGCGGGGGAGGGGCCGGGTGGGGACGAAACCACCCGATTGGCAAGCGCAGCGCCTGGTGTGGCACACTAACCAGGTTGCTCGGCTGAGAGTCGATGCTGCGCGCCTCCCGCCGGGAGGACCGGAAGCGAGTCCCACTGTATTCGTCGGGCCTGATCAGGCCCGGAAGTACCGGGATCTTCCGGGAAGCGTGGGCGGGGCATCAGCCAGGCACCCGGTGGATGTTCTCCCCCTTCTCCTCACCAAGGAAACCTCCGGGGGCGCACTGCGGGAACGGGCGCGACACGCCCGACCGCGTGGGTCGGAGGCGGGTGGGAGGCGAGGGCGAGCGGACGCCGGGAGCAGAGCGCCGACGACAGAGACAGGACGACGAAGTAGCCATGGCGGGACAGAAGATCCGCATCCGGCTCAAGGCCTACGACCACGAGGTCATCGACAACTCGGCGAAGAAGATCGTCGAGACGGTGACCCGCACGGGTGCGTCGGTCGCGGGCCCGGTGCCGCTTCCCACGGAAAAGAACGTGTACTGCGTCATCAAGTCGCCGCACAAGTACAAGGACTCGCGCGAGCACTTCGAGATGCGCACCCACAAGCGGCTGATCGACATCCTCGACCCGACCCCCAAGACCGTTGACTCGTTGATGCGCCTCGACCTGCCGGCCGGCGTCGACATCGAGATCAAGCTCTGAGCAGGCCGGGAGACTGAATCATGACCAAGCAGATCAAGGGAGTGCTGGGCGAGAAGCTCGGCATGACCCAGGTCTGGGACGACAACAACCGCGTCGTCCCCGTGACCGTGGTCAAGGCCGGCCCCTGCGTCGTCACCCAGGTGCGGACCAAGGACCGCGACGGCTACGAGGCCGTCCAGATCGCCTACGGCGAGATCGACCCGCGCAAGGTGAACCGCCCCCTGAAGGGCCACTTCGCCAAGGCCGACGTCACGCCCCGCCGCCACCTGGTGGAGATCAGGACCGTCGACGCCAGCGAGTACACCCTCGGCCAGGAAGTCACCGCCGAGGTGTTCGACTCCGGCGTCAAGGTCGACGTGACCGGCAAGAGCAAGGGCAAGGGCACCGCGGGCGTCATGAAGCGCCACGGCTTCCGTGGCCTCGGCGCCTCGCACGGCACCCAGCGTAAGCACCGCTCGCCCGGCTCCATCGGCGGCTGCGCCACTCCGGGCCGCGTCTTCAAGGGCCTGCGCATGGCCGGCCGGATGGGCAACGAGCGGGTCACCACCCAGAACCTGACCGTCCACGCCGTGGACGCGGAGAAGGGCCTGCTGCTCATCAAGGGCCCCGTCCCCGGCCCGAACGGCGGCCTCGTCCTGGTCCGCACCGCGGCCAAGGGGGCCTGAACACCATGACCACCGTAGACATCCTTTCCCCCGCGGGGGAGAAGACCGGCACCGTCGAGCTGCCGCCGGAGATCTTCGACGCCACCGTCAGCGTTCCGCTGATGCACCAGGTCGTCGTCGCCCAGCTGGCCGCGGCCCGACAGGGCACGCACAAGACCAAGACCCGTGGCGAGGTCCGCGGCGGTGGCAAGAAGCCGTACCGCCAGAAGGGCACGGGACGTGCCCGCCAGGGCTCGATCCGCGCTCCGCAGTTCACCGGCGGTGGCGTGGTCCACGGCCCCGTGCCGCGCGACTACTCGCAGCGCACCCCGAAGAAGATGAAGGCCGCCGCGCTGCGGGGAGCCCTCACCGACCGGGCCAGGCACGAGCGGATCCACGTGGTCAGCGGCGTGGTGGACGGCGACGCCTCCACCAGGGCCGCGCGCACCCTGCTGGAGAAGATCACCGACCGCAAGAAGCTCCTGCTGGTGGCCGAGCGCTCCGACACCACCGCGTGGCTGTCGGCGCGGAACCTCCCGCGGGTGCACCTCATCGACCCCGGCCAGCTCAACACCTACGACGTGCTGGAGTCGGACGACGTGGTCTTCACCAAGGCCGCCTTCGACACCTTCGTGGCCCGCGCCACGAACAAGCAGCCCGAGGGGAGTGACGCCTGATGGCCGACGAGTCCGTCGTTGAGGTGATCTCCAGCAAGGAGTTCTCCGACCCCCGCGACATCCTGATCAAGCCGGTCGTCTCCGAGAAGAGCTACGGGCTCCTCGACGAGAACAAGTACACGTTCATCGTGGACCCGCGCTCGAACAAGACCCAGATCAAGCAGGCCGTTGAGTCGATCTTCTCGGTCAAGGTCACGAGCGTGAACACGATCAACCGGCAGGGCAAGCGCAAGCGCACCCGCACCGGCTGGGGCCGGCGCGCCAACACCAAGCGCGCCATCGTGACCCTCGCAGAGGGCGACAGCATCGACATCTTCGGCGGACCGTACGTCTCCTGACGGAGACGACGGGCCGTCCGGAACCGGACGAGGACGTTAAGAATGGGAATCCGCAAGTACAAGCCGACGACGCCGGGCCGCCGTGGCTCGTCCGTCGCCGACTTCGTCGAGGTCACGCGGTCCACGCCGGAGAAGTCGCTGGTCCGCCCGCTGCACAGCAAGGGCGGCCGGGACAACTCCGGCCGGATCTCCATGCGCCACCAGGGCGGCGGCCACAAGCGGGCCTACCGCCTGATCGACTTCCGCCGTCACGACAAGGACGGCGTGCCGGCCAAGGTCGCGCACATCGAGTACGACCCGAACCGCACCGCGCGCATCGCGCTCCTGCACTACGCGGACGGTGAGAAGCGGTACATCATCGCCCCGGCCAACCTCCGGCAGGGCGACCGGATCGAGAACGGCCCCGCCGCCGACATCAAGCCCGGCAACAACCTGCCGCTGCGCAACATCCCGGTGGGTACCGTCATCCACGCGATCGAGCTCCAGCCCGGCGGCGGCGCGAAGTTCGCCCGCTCCGCGGGTGCCTCGGTGCAGCTGCTGGCGAAGGAGGGCCGCATGGCCCACCTCCGCATGCCCTCCGGCGAGATCCGCCTGGTCGACGTCCGCTGCCGCGCCACCGTCGGCGAGGTCGGCAACGCCGAGCAGTCCAACATCAACTGGGGCAAGGCCGGCCGCATGCGCTGGAAGGGCAAGCGCCCGTCCGTCCGCGGCGTCGTGATGAACCCGGTGGACCACCCGCACGGTGGTGGTGAGGGCCGCACCTCCGGTGGCCGTCACCCCGTGTCGCCGTGGGGCAAGAAGGAAGGCCGGACCCGTTCGCCCAAGAAGGCGAGCAACAAGTACATCGTCCGCCGCCGCAAGACGAACAAGAAGCGCTAGGAGCAGACGAGGATGCCGCGCAGTCTCAAGAAGGGGCCCTTCGTCGACGACCACCTGATGAAGAAGGTGGACGCGCAGAACGAAGCCGGCACCAAGAACCTCATCAAGACCTGGTCGCGCCGTTCGATGATCGTCCCGGCGATGCTGGGCCACACCATCGCGGTGCACGACGGCCGCAAGCACGTCCCGGTGTTCATCTCCGAGTCGATGGTCGGCCACAAGCTCGGCGAGTTCGCGCCCACCCGCACCTTCCGTGGGCACGTCAAGGACGACCGCAAGTCGCGGCGGCGCTGAGGCGGACGTGACCAACATGACCGAAGGGACAGCCATGGAAGCCGTGGCCCGTGCGCGCTACATCCGCGTCACGCCCATGAAGGCCCGCCGAGTGGTGGACCTCATCCGGGGCAAGGACGCGGCGGAGGCGCAGGCCGTGCTTCGTTTCGCGCCGCAGGCCGCGAGCGTGCCGGTGGGCAAGGTGCTCGACAGCGCCATCGCCAACGCCGCGCACAACCACAACCACACCGACCTCGACGACCTCTACGTCAAGGAGGCGTACGTCGACGAGGGTCCGACCCTGAAGCGGTTCCGTCCGCGGGCCCAGGGTCGGGCGTACCGGATCCGCAAGCGGACCAGCCACATCACGGTGGTCGTCAGCAGCAAGGAAGGAACCCGGTAATGGGTCAGAAGGTAAACCCGCACGGGTTCCGGCTCGGCATCACCACCGACTTCAAGTCGCGCTGGTACGCCGACAAGCTCTACAAGGACTACGTCAAGGAAGACGTCGCGATCCGCCGCATGCTCACGCAGGGCATGGAGCGGGCCGGCATCTCCAAGGTCGAGATCGAGCGCACCCGTGACCGGGTCCGCGTCGACGTGCACACCGCGCGTCCGGGCATCGTCATCGGACGCCGTGGCGCCGAGGCCGACCGGCTGCGGAGCAACCTGGAGAAGCTCACCGGCAAGCAGATCCAGTTCAACATCCTCGAGGTGAAGAACCCCGAGCTGGACGCGCAGCTGGTGGCCCAGGCCGTCGCCGAGCAGCTCTCCTCCCGCGTCTCCTTCCGCCGTGCCATGCGCAAGTCCATGCAGAGCACGATGAAGGCCGGCGCCAAGGGCATCAAGATCCAGTGCGGCGGTCGCCTCGGCGGCGCCGAGATGTCCCGCTCGGAGTTCTACCGCGAGGGCCGCGTGCCCCTGCACACCCTCCGGGCCAACGTGGACTACGGCTTCTTCGAGGCCCGCACCACCTTCGGCCGCATCGGCGTGAAGGTCTGGATCTACAAGGGCGACGTGAAGAACATCGCCGAGGTCCGTGCCGAGAACGCCGCGGCCCGCGCGGGCAACCGCCCGGCGCGCGGTCCCGGCGAGCGGCCGGCCCGTGGCGGACGCGGTGAGCGCGGCGGACGCGGCAGGCGCCCGCAGCAGCAACAGCAGGCCGCCGCCACCGAGGCGGCCGGCCAGTCGGCCCAGCCGGCCCAGGGCGGCCAGGCCGCCGCCGGCGAGAGCACGGGAACGACGGAGAGCTGAGCCATGCTGATTCCCCGTAAGGTCAAGTACCGCAAGCAGCACCACCCCAAGCGCCGCGGCATGGCCAAGGGCGGTACCGAGGTCGCCTTCGGTGAGTACGGCATCCAGGCCGTCACCGCCGCCTACGTGACCAACCGGCAGATCGAGGCCGCGCGTATCTCGATGACCCGCCACATCAAGCGTGGCGGCAAGGTCTGGATCAACATCTTCCCGGACCGGCCGCTGACGAAGAAGCCCGCCGAGACCCGCATGGGCTCCGGCAAGGGCTCGCCCGAGTGGTGGGTGGCGAACGTCAAGCCGGGTCGGGTGATGTTCGAGCTGTCCTACCCCAACGAGAAGATCGCTCGTGAGGCGCTCACGCGCGCCGCTCACAAGCTTCCGATGAAGTGCCGGATCGTCCGGCGCGAGGCAGGTGAGTCCTGATGGCCGTCGGCACCAAGGTTTCCGAGCTGCGCGAGCTGAACGACGAGGAGCTCGTCGTGAAGCTGCGTGAGGCCAAGGAGGAGCTGTTCCGGCTCCGGTTCCAGGCGGCCACCGGCCAGCTGGAGAACAACCAGCGCCTGCGGGCCGTCCGCAAGGACATCGCCCGGGTCTACACCCTGATGCGCGAGCGTGAGCTCGGCATCGAGTCCGTGGTGGTGGAGGCCCAGGCGGAGCCCGCTGACCAGGCCGAGGCCGTGGAGGACGCCCGATGAGTGAGAACACCGTGACCGAGACGAACGCGGAGCGCGGCAGGCGTAAGACCCGCGAGGGCCTCGTCGTCAGCGACAAGATGGACAAGACCGTCGTCGTCGCCGTCGAGGACCGCGTGAAGCACGCCCTGTACGGCAAGATCATCCGCCGCACCAGCAAGCTCAAGGCACACGACGAGCAGAACGCCGCCGGCGTCGGCGACCGCGTGCTGCTGATGGAGACCCGTCCGCTCTCCGCGACCAAGCGCTGGCGCGTCGTGGAGATTCTGGAGAAGGCGAAGTAACCAATGATCCAGCAGGAGTCGCGACTGCGCGTCGCCGACAACACGGGTGCCAAGGAGATCCTCTGCATCCGTGTTCTCGGTGGCTCGGGTCGCCGCTACGCGGGCATCGGGGATGTCATCGTGGCCACCGTCAAGGACGCGATCCCCGGTGGCAACGTGAAGAAGGGCGAGGTCGTCAAGGCCGTCATCGTGCGCGCCGTGAAGGAGCGCCGCCGGCCCGACGGCTCGTACATTCGCTTCGACGAGAACGCCGCCGTCCTGCTCCGCAACGACGGCGACCCCCGCGGCACCCGCATCTTCGGCCCCGTCGGCCGTGAACTGCGCGAGAAGAAGTTCATGAAGATCATCTCCCTCGCGCCGGAGGTGCTGTAAGCCATGAAGATCAAGAAGGGCGACCTGGTCCAGGTCATCACCGGCAAGGACAAGGGCAAGCAGGGCAAGGTCATCGTGGCCTTCCCCCGCGAGGACCGTGTCATCGTCGAGGGTGTCAACCGGGTCAAGAAGCACATCAAGGCCGGCCAGACGCAGCGCGGCTCGAAGACCGGTGGCATCATCACGACCGAGGCCCCCATCCACGTCAGCAACGTGATGCTCGTTGTGGAGAAGGACGGCAAGAAGGTCACGACCCGGATCGGCTACCGCTTCGACGACGAGGGCAACAAGCTCCGCGTCGCCCGGCGAACCGGTGAGGACATCTGATGACCACTGCCACCCCCACCATGCCCCGCCTCAAGGTGCGCTACCGCGAGGAGATCATCGGGAAGCTGCGTGACGAGTTCAAGTACCCGAACATCATGCAGGTGCCCGGCCTGACCAAGATCGTGGTCAACATGGGCGTGGGCGAGGCCGCCCGCGACTCCAAGCTGATCGAGGGCGCCGTGAAGGACCTCTCCACGATCACCGGCCAGAAGCCCGTGGTGACGCGGGCCCGGAAGTCCATCGCGCAGTTCAAGCTCCGCGAGGGACAGCCGATCGGTGCCCACGCCACGCTGCGCGGCGACCGGATGTGGGAGTTCCTCGACCGCCTGCTGTCGCTGGCGCTGCCGCGGATCCGTGACTTCCGCGGCCTGTCCCCCAAGCAGTTCGACGGTCAGGGCAACTACACCTTCGGCCTCACCGAGCAGCTGATGTTCCACGAGATCGACCCGGACGCGATCGACCGGGTGCGCGGCATGGACATCACCGTGGTCACCACGGCCAAGACCGACGATGAGGGCCGCGCCCTGCTGCGCCACCTCGGATTCCCGTTCAAGGAGGCGTGAGCAGCTGTGGCGAAGAAGGCTCTGATCGCCAAGGCCAACCGCAAGCCGAAGTTCCAGGTGCGGGCCTACACCCGCTGCCAGCGCTGCGGTCGGCCCCACTCCGTGTACCGCAAGTTCGGCCTGTGCCGCGTCTGCCTGCGCCAGATGGCGCACCGCGGCGAGCTGCCGGGCGTCACCAAGAGCTCCTGGTAACCCTGCTACGCCGCAGGTCCCCGCGCCTGGTCACCACCAGGTGACCGGCGGGGGAAACCGCGGCGGGAGAGGCCGAAGGCCATCCACATGACCATGACCGACCCCATCGCGGACATGCTGACACGGCTCCGGAACGCGAACTCCGCGTACCACGACACCGTGACCATGCCGCACAGCAAGATCAAGTCGCACATCGCGGAGATCCTCCAGCAGGAGGGCTACATCACCGGCTGGAGCACCGAGGACGCCCCCGTCGGCAAGAACCTGGTGCTCCAGCTGAAGTTCGGCCCGAACCGGGAGCGTTCGATCGCCGGCGTGAAGCGGATCTCCAAGCCGGGCCTGCGGGTCTACGCGAAGTCCACCAACCTGCCCCGGGTGCTGGGTGGCCTGGGAGTGGCGATCATCTCCACCTCCCACGGCCTGCTCACCGACAAGCAGGCGCAGAAGAAGGGCGTGGGCGGGGAAGTCCTCGCCTACGTCTGGTGACGAGGGATACGGAAGGAGAGCCAAGCCAATGTCGCGCATCGGCAAGCAGCCCATTCCGGTCCCCGCCGGCGTGGACGTCACCATCGACGGCCGCACGGTCGCGGTCAAGGGCCCCAAGGGCTCGCTGTCGCACACCGTGGCGGCACCGATCGAGGTCGACCGCTCCGAGGACGGCACCATCGTGGTGACCCGCCCCAACGACGAGAACAAGGTCCGTGCCCTGCACGGCCTCTCCCGCACGCTGGTGGCGAACATGATCACCGGCGTCACCGAGGGGTACGTGAAGCGGCTGGAGATCAGCGGCGTCGGGTACCGCGTCGCGGCCAAGGGCAGCACGCTGGAGTTCTCGCTGGGCTACAGCCACCCGATCGTGGTGGAGCCGCCGGAGGGCATCACCTTCAAGGTCGAGACGCCCACGCGGTTCAGCGTCGAGGGCATCGACAAGCAGAAGGTCGGCGAGGTCGCGGCGAACATCCGCAAGCTGCGCAAGCCCGACCCGTACAAGGCCAAGGGCGTGAAGTACGAGGGTGAAGTGATCCGCCGCAAGGTCGGAAAGGCGGGTAAGTAAGCCATGCCATACGGTGTGAAGATCGCCAAGGGTGACGCGCGCAAGCGTGCCGCGGCCAAGCGCCGCCACCTGCGGGTGCGGAAGAAGATCTCGGGCACGCCCGAGCGCCCGCGCCTGGTCGTGACCCGGTCCAACCGCCACATGTGGGCCCAGGTCGTCGACGACGTCGCCGGTCACACCCTGGCCTCCGCCTCCTCCCTCGACGTCTCGATCCGTGAGACCGAGGGCGACAAGAGCGACAAGGCCAAGCGGGTCGGCGCCCTCGTTGCCGAGCGGGCCAAGGCCGCCGGCATCGAGACCGTCGTCTTCGACCGCGGCGGCAACAAGTACGGCGGGCGGGTGGCCGCGCTGGCCGACGCCGCCCGCGAGGCGGGGCTCAGGTTCTGAGCCGGTTCCGTCGTCCTAGAAAACGAGAAAGGTAGTACATCTCATGGCTGGACCACAGCGCCGCGGTGGCGGCGCAGGTGGCGGCGAGCGGCGGGACCGTAGGGGCCGGGACGGCGGCGCGGCCGCCGAGAAGACCGCCTACCTGGAACGTGTCGTCGCGATCAACCGCGTCGCCAAGGTTGTGAAGGGTGGTCGCCGCTTCAGCTTCACCGCGCTCGTCGTGGTGGGTGACGGCGACGGCACCGTCGGCGTCGGATACGGCAAGGCCAAGGAAGTGCCGGCCGCGATCGCCAAGGGCGTGGAGGAGGCGAAGAAGCACTTCTTCAAGATCCCCCGCATCCAGGGCACCATCCCGCACCCCATCCAGGGTGAGGAGGCCGCCGGCATCGTGCTGCTCAAGCCCGCCTCCCCCGGTACCGGTGTGATCGCGGGTGGCCCCGTCCGCGCGGTGCTGGAGTGCGCGGGCATCCACGACGTGCTGAGCAAGTCGCTCGGTTCGTCGAACCCGATCAACATCGTGCACGCCACGGTCGCCGCGCTGAAGGGCCTTCAGCGCCCCGAGGAGATCGCGGCCCGCCGCGGCCTGCCCCTCGAAGAGGTGGCGCCCGCCGCTCTGCTGCGGGCCCGCGCGGGAGTGGGTGCGTGATGGCGCGGCTGAAGATCACCCAGGTCAGGTCCCAGATCGGGACCAAGCAGAACCACCGGGAGACGCTGCGCTCGCTGGGCCTGAAGAGGATCAACCACTCGGTCGTCAAGGACGACCGTCCGGAGATCCGCGGCATGGCGAACACCGTGCGCCACCTGGTGACGGTCGAGGAGGTGGACTGAGATGGTGGAGTTCGCGAAGGACGGCGGTCAGGCCGGCGGCCCGATCAAGCTCCATGACCTCCGCCCGGCCGCCGGTGCCAAGAAGGACAGGATCCGCAAGGGTCGCGGTGAGGCCTCCAAGGGCAAGACCGCGGGCCGTGGCACCAAGGGCACCAAGGCCCGTTCGCAGGTGAGGGCCGGATTCGAGGGTGGGCAGCTGCCGCTCCACATGCGGCTGCCGAAGCTGAAGGGCTTCAACAACCCGTTCCACAAGCACTACCAGGTCATCAACCTGGACCGCCTGGCCGAGCTCTACCCCGAGGGCGGCGAGGTGACCAAGGCCGACCTGGTGGCCAAGGGCGTGGTCCACAAGAAGGAACTGGTGAAGATCCTCGGCCGTGGGGAGATCTCCGTGGCAGTGACGGTGTCGGTCGACGCCGTCTCCGCCTCCGCCCGCGAGAAGATCACCGCGGCCGGCGGCACCGTCACGGAGTCCTAGACGGACGACCCAGGTCGACGACGGCCCCCGTCGTGTGCGCGGCGGGGACCGTCCGGCGTGGTGGCGCCCTTCGCCGCCCGCCGCCGTCGCAGACGTTCGACCGTGGCGCCGAGGGTCGTCCCCCCCGGCGCCACGGCGGTCCTGACTTCGGTACCGGGGCGGCACCCCGGGCTGGCTCGGCGGAGGCTGGTCATTCCGGCCAGGCGGTAACGCCGGTATCGTTGCGAAGGCCGTCGCCACCGCAGGACCCTTCGTTACCCGTCGAATATCCGTTGAACTTCAAGACCGTCACCTCTCGCGCGCGGCGCGGGGGGCGCAGGAGGAGCCGTGCTCACCGCGTTCGCCCGGGCGTTCCAGACGCCCGACCTGCGTAAGAAGCTGCTCTTCACCCTCGGCATCGTGGTGCTGTTCCGGGTGGGAGCACACATCCCCGTCCCAGGCGTGAGCTGGTCCAACGTCAATACGTGCGTTCAGGAGATGGAGGACCAGACGGGCTCCTCGAGCCTCTTCGGTCTGGTCAACATGTTCAGCGGTGGCGCGCTGATGCAGCTGACCATCTTCGCGCTCGGCATCATGCCGTACATCACCGCGAGCATCATCCTCCAGCTGCTGGTGGTGGTGATCCCGCGTCTGGAGGCCCTGAAGAAGGAAGGCCAGTCCGGGACCGCCAAGATCACCCAGTACACGCGCTACCTCACGGTGGCGCTCGCCGTGCTCCAGGCCACCGGCCTCGTGGCCACCGCCCGCAGCGGCACCCTCTTCCCCCAGTGCTCGGTGCGCAACGAGATCATCCCCGACAACTCCATCTGGGCCACCATCGTCATGGTGATCTGCCTGACCGGCGCCACGATCCTGATCATGTGGATGGGCGAGCTCGTCACCGACCGCGGCATCGGCAACGGCATGTCGCTGCTGATGTTCGTCTCCATCGCCGCCGGCTTCCCCGCCTCGCTGTGGCAGATCAAGCAGCAGGGCAGCCTCGCCGACGGCTGGATCGAGTTCGGCGTGGTCGTCGCCTGTGGTCTCGCGATGGTGGGCCTGGTGGTCTTCGTCGAGCTGGCACAGCGCCGCATCCCCGTGCAGTACGCGAAGCGGATGATCGGCCGCCGCTCCTACGGCGGCACGTCCACGTACATCCCGCTCAAGGTCAACCAGGCGGGCGTCATCCCCGTCATCTTCGCGTCCTCGCTGCTGTACATCCCGCAGCTGCTGGTGCAGTTCGCCGGCTCGAACAACGAGTCCGGCTGGGTGGACTGGATCAACCGGTACTTCACGGGCGGTGACCACCCGTACTACATCATCACGTACTTCCTGATGATCGTCTTCTTCGCCTTCTTCTACGTCGCCATCACGTTCAACCCCGAAGATGTCGCGGAGAACATGAAGAAGTATGGTGGCTTCATTCCGGGCATCCGTGCGGGTCGCCCCACGGTGGAGTACCTGAGCTACGTGCTGAACCGCATCACGTGGCCGGGCTCGCTCTACCTGGGCCTCATCGCGCTGGTGCCCACCGTCGCGCTGGTGATGTTCCAAGCCCAGCAGGACTTCCCCTTCGGAGGGACATCGATCCTGATCATCGTGGGCGTGGGTCTGGAGACCGTCAGGCAGATCGAGAGCCAGCTCCACCAGCGTAACTACGAAGGGTTCCTCCGCTGATGCGCATCGTCCTCACGGGACCCCCTGGCGCGGGCAAGGGCACGCAGGCCGTGCTGCTCGCCAAGCGTCTGGAGATCCCACACATCTCCACCGGCGACCTCTTCCGGGCCAACATCTCCCAGCACACCGAGCTGGGTAAGCAGGTCGAGTCGATCCTGCGCGAGGGTGGCCTGGTGCCCGACGAGGTCACCGTGGCGATGGCGGCGGACCGCATGGAGCGGCCCGACGCCGAGGACGGATTCCTGCTCGACGGCTTCCCGCGCAACATCGCCCAGTCCGAGGCGCTCGACGGCCTCCTGCGGGACTGGGGCCACAAGCTCGACGCCGTGCTCGACCTGGAGGTTCCCGAGGAGGAGGTCGTCAAGCGGATCGCGGGTCGCCGCGTCTGCCGGACCGACTCCAGCCACGTCTTCCACCTGGACTACAGCCCGCCGCGGCAGGAGGGCGTCTGCGACGCCTGCGGCGGCGAGCTGTACCAGCGGGAGGACGACCGCGAGGACACCGTGCGGAAGCGGCTCGCGGTCTACCACGAGGAGACCGAGCCGATCATCGACTACTACCGGGCCCAGGGCCTGGTCGTGACGATCTCCGCCCTCGGCACGGTCCCCGAGGTCACCCAGCGCGCGATGGCGGCCCTCCCGGACCGCGGCGCGTAACCCGTCAGTCCCGGGGCGCCGCCACCCCCACACGGGCGGCGGTGCCCCCACGGAAGTCCCCACAGAAGCCGTCACGGAAGCGAAGCCGCGGCAGGCGGCAGGAGCGAAGTCACACCACCATGGTCGAGATCAAGACCCCCGAGCAGATCGCCAGGATGCGGGCCGCCGGCCTCGTCGTGGCCGAGATCCACCGCGCCTGCGCGGCGGCGGCGGTGCCCGGGGCCACCACCAAGGACCTGGACGAGATAGCGGCCCAGGTCCTGGCCGACCACGGCGCCAAGCCGAACTTCCTCGGCTACGGCGGCTTTCCCGCCACCATCTGCACCTCCGTCAACGAGGTCGTCGTGCACGGCATCCCCGATCGGGTGACGGTGCTGAAGTCGGGCGACATCATCTCCATCGACGCCGGCGCCATCGTGGACGGCTGGCACGGCGACGCCGCCCTCACCGTCCTCGTGGGCGAGGGGCACCCGCCGGAGGTGGCCGAGCTCAGCCGCGTCACGGAGGAGTCCCTCTGGGCGGGCATCGCCGCGATGCGCAGGGGCAACCGCCTGGTGGACATCTCCCGGGCCATCGAGGGGCACATCCGCCGCCAGCCGCTGCCGCCCTCGGGGAGGTACGGGATCATCGAGAGCTACGGCGGCCACGGCATCGGCAGCGAGATGCACATGGACCCGCACCTGCTGAACTACGTCGACCGCAGGCGGGGACGCGGCCCGAAGCTCGTGCCGGGGATGTGCCTGGCCATCGAGCCGATGGTCTCCCTCGGCACCGCGAAGACGCACGTGCTGGCCGACGAGTGGACCGTCAAGACGAACGACGGCACGTGGTCGGCGCACTGGGAGCACTCCGTGGCCCTCACGGAGGAGGGCCCGCTGGTCCTCACGGCCCCCGACGGCGGGCGTGAGCGCCTGGCCCGCCTCGGCGTGACGGCCGCCCCCGATCCCCTCGCGTAGCCTCTCAGCAGGCATAACGATCTTCCCATCGGGGAATGGATCACTGATTCGTCTTTTTGAGTGGGGTGCCGTAGACTGGTGCGTCGGTCCTGGTACACCCCTGTGTCAGGGCTGTCCCAGGTAGCCGATTCCGGAAGGTGAAGCGCTCAGGCATGGCCAAAAAACAAGGGGCCATCGAGATCGAGGGCACCGTCGTCGAGTCTCTCCCGAACGCGATGTTCAAGGTGGAGCTCCAGAACGGCCACCAGGTCCTCGCGCACATCAGCGGCAAGATGCGAATGCACTACATCCGCATTCTTCCCGACGACCGGGTCGTGGTGGAGCTGTCTCCGTACGACCTGACGCGCGGACGGATCGTCTACCGGTACAAGTAGCCAGGACACCCCCAGTAAACCGTCGATCCAGATCCAGACTCGGAGAACCTCGCATCTCATGAAGGTCAGGCCGAGCGTCAAGAAGATCTGCGACAAGTGCAAGGTGATCCGCCGCCACGGCAGGGTCATGGTCATCTGCGAGAACCTGCGCCACAAGCAGCGCCAGGGCTGACCGCACACCGACCGCATCCGCGCACTGTCGCTGCTTCGCCGCGCGACACTCAGACATCCGCATCGCAGTCACCCGCCCCCCCGCCTCGGCGGGGACGACACCCCCGGTCGGAGGCCGGGGACCCGGACACACGTCCGGGAACGGTGCTGCGCAGACCTCCGACGACCCACAGGAGCCACATTCATGGCACGCCTCGCCGGCGTTGACCTCCCGCGCGACAAGCGCGTCGAGGTCGCCCTCACCTACGTCTTCGGCATCGGGCGCACCCTTGCCAAGGAGACGCTCGCGAGTACGGGAGTGAACCCCGACACCCGCGTCCGCGACCTTGTCGAGGAGGACCTCGTCAAGCTTCGCGAGTACGTGGACAACAACATCCGGGTGGAGGGTGACCTCCGTCGCGAGATCCAGGCCGACATCCGCCGCAAGGTTGAGATCGGCTGCTACGAGGGCCTGCGCCACCGCCGCGGACTGCCCGTCCACGGCCAGCGCACCAAGACCAACGCCCGCACCCGCAAGGGTCCGCGTCGCGCCATCGCCGGCAAGAAGAAGCCGGGCAAGAAGTAGTCCACCGGTCCGCTCACGTCAGTGCGTCCCGCAGGACCTACTCCGTAGGACCGACCAGGACCGACCACCTCCAAGGAGTTCCACCACATGCCACCCAAGGGCCGTGGCGCCGGCGCCAAGAAGGTGCGGCGCAAGGAAAAGAAGAACGTCGCCCACGGGCATGCTCACATCAAGAGCACGTTCAACAACACCATCGTCTCGATCACCGACCCCAGCGGCAACGTGATCTCCTGGGCCTCCGCCGGCCACGTCGGCTTCAAGGGCTCCCGGAAGTCCACGCCGTACGCCGCGCAGATGGCCGCCGAGAACGCCGCCCGCCGTGCCCAGGAGCACGGGATGCGGAAGGTCGACGTCTTCGTGAAGGGTCCCGGCTCCGGCCGGGAGACCGCGATCCGCTCGCTCCAGGCCACCGGCCTGGAGGTCGGCTCGATCCAGGACGTCACCCCCACCCCGCACAACGGTTGCCGCCCGCCCAAGCGTCGGCGCGTCTGACCAGGTGAAGTAGGAGACTGAAGAGAAATGGCGCGTTACACCGGGGCCGACTGCAAGCGTTGCCGTCGGGAGAAGCAGAAGCTCTTCCTCAAGGGAGCCAAGTGCGAGAGCGCTAAGTGCCCGATCGAGATCCGTCCTTACCCCCCGGGTGAGCACGGACGCGGGCGCACCAAGGACAGCGAGTACCTGCTGCAGAAGCGCGAGAAGCAGAAGTGCGCGCGCATCTACGGCGTGCTCGAGAAGCAGTTCCGTGGGTACTACAACGAGGCCAACCGCCAGCAGGGCAAGACCGGCGAGAACCTGCTGCGGATCCTGGAGTCCCGTCTGGACAACGTGGTCTACCGGGCCGGCTTCGCCAAGTCCCGCGACCACGCCCGTCAGCTCGTCCGGCACGGCCACATCCTGGTCAACGGCCGGAAGACCGACATCCCCTCGGCGCGGCTGTCCGCGAGCGACATCGTCGAGGTCCGCGAGTCCTCCCGCACCCTGACCCCCTTCCAGGTGGCGGTGGCGGAGGCCGGGGACAAGACGGTGCCCGCGTGGCTGGAGGCCATCCCCTCCCAGCTGCGGATCCTCGTCCACTCGCTGCCCGAGCGCCAGGTGATCGACACCCAGGTGCAGGAGCAGCTCATCGTCGAGCTCTACTCGAAGTAGCTCGCAGTAGACCGGCGAGAACACCGCACGACCCGGGATACGGGGGGACGGTCGCGTCCCCCCGTATCCTGAAAAGCACATGTTGTCTTCGTTCGGCATCAAATAGCGGTTGCCGAAGACTGGAGTCACCCCATGCTGATCGCTCAGCGCCCCTCCCTGACCGAAGAGGTCGTCGACGAGTTCCGCTCCCGGTTCGTGATCGAGCCGCTGGAGCCGGGCTTCGGGTACACCCTCGGAAACTCCCTGCGGCGTACGCTGCTCTCCTCCATCCCCGGCGCGGCCGTCACCAGCATCCGCATCGACGGCGTGCTGCACGAGTTCTCCACCGTGCCGGGCGTGAAGGAGGACGTGACCGACCTCATCCTCAACATCAAGCAGCTCGTCGTCTCCAGCGAGCACGACGAGCCCGTGGTGATGTACCTGCGCAAGCAGGGCCCCGGCCTGGTCACCGCCGGTGACATCGCCCCGCCCGCCGGCGTCGAGGTGCACAACCCCGACCTGGTGCTCGCCAGCCTGAACAACAAGGGCAAGCTGGAGATGGAGCTGACCGTCGAGCGCGGTCGCGGCTACGTCTCC
The DNA here is from genome assembly GCF_052245655.1 of Streptomyces sp. 4N509B. NCBI lineage: Bacteria > Bacillati > Actinomycetota > Actinomycetes > Kitasatosporales > Streptomycetaceae > Streptomyces > Streptomyces sp. 4N509B. The sequence goes on along the minus strand of NZ_JBQQBZ010000022.1, from coordinate 51,026 downwards.
GCCGTTCAGAACAAGCAGGTGGGCCAGGAGATCGGCCGCATCCCGGTCGACTCCATCTACAGCCCGGTCCTCAAGGTCACCTACAAGGTGGAGGCCACCCGCGTCGAGCAGCGGACCGACTTCGACAAGCTCATCGTCGACGTCGAGACCAAGGAGGCCATGCGCCCCCGCGACGCCATGGCCTCGGCCGGCAAGACCCTCGTCGAGCTGTTCGGCCTCGCCCGCGAGCTGAACGTGGACGCCGAGGGCATCGACATGGGTCCGTCCCCGACGGACGCGGCGCTGGCCGCCGACCTGGCCCTGCCGATCGAGGAGCTGGAGCTCACCGTCCGCTCCTACAACTGCCTCAAGCGCGAGGGCATCCACTCCGTCGGCGAGCTGGTGGCCCGCTCCGAGGCGGACCTGCTGGACATCCGGAACTTCGGCGCCAAGTCGATCGACGAGGTCAAGGCGAAGCTCGCCGGCATGGGTCTGGCCCTGAAGGACAGCCCGCCCGGATTCGACCCCGCCTCGGCCGCCGACGCGTTCGGCGCGGAGGACGAGGGCGACACCGGGTTCCACGAGACCGAGCAGTACTGACCAAGCAGCACTGATTCTGGTACTGCCCCGCTGACACCGGTACCTGGCACGGCCGGTGCAGACCTGACAGGAGAAACCAATGCCGAAGCCCACCAAGGGCGCCCGGCTGGGTGGCAGCCCGGCCCACGAGCGTCTGATGCTGGCGAACCTCGCCACCGCGCTCTTCGAGCACGGCCGCATCACGACGACCGTGGCCAAGGCCCGCCGGCTGCGGCCGGTGGCCGAGCGGCTCATCACCAAGGCGCGGAAGGGCGACCTTCACAACCGCCGTCAGGTGATGCAGACCATCCGCGACAAGAGCGTGGTCCACACCCTCTTCACCGAGATCGGCCCCCGCTTCGCCAACCGTCCCGGCGGGTACACCCGCATCACCAAGATCGGTAACCGCCGCGGCGACAACGCGCCGATGGCCGTGATCGAGCTGGTGGAGGCCCTCACCGTCCAGCAGGAGGCCGTCGGCGAGGCCGAGGCCGCCACGCGCCGGGCGGTCAAGGAGGCCGACGAGACGAAGTCGAAGGCCGACCTGGAGAAGGCTCCCGAGGACGCCGAGGGCACCGAGGCCGTCAACGAGGAGCCGGCGGACGAGGAGAAGAAGGACGCCTGACCGGTCCCTGACCGGACTCCGAGCGGCCTCCTTCGCACCGCGTCACCCGCGCCGGAAGCACCACGCGCACACCGTCGGGGCCCGCTCCCTCACCACGAGGGGGCGGGCCCCGACGCGTTCCCGGGAGAGCGTGGTCGGGGAGGGGCCGTGGAGCGTCGCTCGGTCAGTGGCGGCGGGAGCTCAGGGCACCGGCCAGGGCGTAGGCCGCGGCAGCGGCCGCAGCGGACGCGAGGAGGGGGAGCGGGAGCAGCCACAGGTCGACGGTGCCGGTGCGCGAGCCGTTGACCAGCTCGGAGACGGCGGCGTTCGCCGGCGAGACGTCGGCGACGAGGACCGTTACCGCCGCGAGCACGGCGGCGGGGATCGCCCGGCCGGCCCCGCGCACCACCGGCCAGGAGCACAGCGCCCCCACGGCCGTGCCCAGCAGCGCGCAGGCCAGGGCCGCCAGCAGGCCCGCGGCGGTGGCGTCGAGGCGGGGGACGGCGACCTCCCCTCCCGAGCCGTGTGGGGCGCTGACGCCCACGACGACGAGGGTGGTCACCGTGCCGAGCGCGGCGGACGCGCAGAGGGCCGTGAGCAGTCGGGAGACGTGGGCCCGAGCGGGGCCGCCGGCGGCGGCGACGCAGGCGCGGGCGGCGGGCGGCTCGGCCGCGGCGCACGCACGTGCCAGCCAGACCGCCGCGGGCAGCAGCGCGGCGGCCGACCAGCCGAGGGAGTCCAGGACGGGCTGGCCGCCCCGCACGCCGACCGCCAGGAGGATGGCGTGGAGCAGGAGGGGCGGCAGCCAGCGGCGGGAGCGCAGCAGCAGCGAGGCCTCGTACCTCAGGAGGGGGATCACGCGTCCCTTTCCTCGGCGCGCACCGCCCGGACGTGCCACGGCGGCTCCGCGGAGAGCAGGGCGAGCAGCAGCGCGTCGGACTGGTCGGCGGCGACGGTCAGGCGCAGGAGGCCGGGAACGGCGGCGGGCCCGCCGGACCCGCCGGGCTCGTCGGACGCGACGGATGCGACGGATGCGACGGGTGCGACCGAGTCCGGGAGGCCGGGGGGCAGCGCCGCGCCCGGCGGCCCCTCCGCCAGGACCGTCACGCGCGGGCGCGCCGAGCCGCCCCGCGCCGGGGGAGCCGCCGGAGCGACGCGCCCCCCGGCGACCCGGTACACGGCGCCCGTCACGCCCGCCAGGCGCCCCGGGTCGTGGTCGACGAAGACCACCGCGCCGCCGGCGGCGACGCGCTCGGCGACCGCGCGCTCCAACTCGCCCCGCGCGGCCTCGTCCAGGCCGCTCCACGCCTCGTCCAGGACGAGGAGACCGGGCTCGGCGAGCAGCGCCTGCGCGACGGCGACCCTCTGGCAGCCGCCCTTCGACAGCTCCGCGAGCGGCGTCCGCGCGTGCAGCCCCGCGCCGAAGCGCTCCAGCCACGCCTCGCCGCGCCGCGCCGCGACCGCCCCCCGCAGCCCGTGGACGCGGCCGAGGTGGGTGAGGTACCCGAGGGCGGTGAACGGCAGCTCGGACGGGAAGCGCTCCGGCACGTACGCGGCGCGCGGCCGGTCGGTGACGCGGCCGACGGTGGGGGCGTCGACGCCGGCGAGGAGCCGCAGCAGCGTCGACTTGCCGCTGCCGTTGGCCCCCACGACGCGCGTCAGCGAGCCGGGCGCCAGGCCCAGCTCGACGTCCCGCAGCACCCACGGGCCGCGTATGCCGTACCGTCGCCCGACTCCTCGAAGCCTCACGACCCGTGAACGTCCCCGCCCGGCCGGGAGATCCCCCCGCGCCCTTTCCGTCTCGCCGGGAAGGCGCGCCGGCGGGCCGGCGGGCTCTGAGAGGATCGGTGGCGTGAGCGATGGAGTGGGCGACGTGGTGCGGGTGCGGCTGGATCTGGCGTACGACGGGGCCGGGTTCGCGGGGTGGGCCAGGCAGCGGGAGCGGCGGACGGTGCAGGGGGAGGTCGAGGAGGCGCTGCGGATCGTCACGCGCGCCGAGCGGGGGTACGAGCTGACCGTGGCCGGGCGCACCGACGCCGGGGTGCACGCCCGGGGCCAGGTGGCCCACGTGGACCTGCCCGTGGCCGTGTGGCGGGAGCAGGGCGAGAAACAGCTGCTGCGGCGGCTGGCCGGCCGCCTGCCGCACGACGTGCGCGTGTGGCGGGTGACCGAGGCGCCGCCGCACTTCGACGCCCGGTTCTCGGCGATCTGGCGGCGGTACGCGTACCGGGTGAGCGACCACCCCGGCGGTGTCGACCCGCTGCGGCGGGGCCACGTGCTGTGGCACAACTGGCCGCTGGACGTCGAGGCGATGAACCGGGCGTCGGCGCTGCTGCTGGGCGAGCACGACTTCGCCGCGTTCTGCCGGCGGCGCGACGGCGCCACCACGATCCGGGCGCTGCGCGAGCTGCGCTGGGAGCGGCTGCCCGACGGCGTCGTGGAGGCCACCGTCAGGGCCGACGCGTTCTGCCACAACATGGTGCGCTCACTCGTCGGCGCGCTGCTCTTCGTCGGCGACGGACACCGGCCGCCCGAGTGGCCGGCCGCGGTGCTGGCGGCGCGGGTGCGGGACTCGGCGGTGCACGTGGTGCGGCCCCACGGGCTGACGCTGGAGGAGGTCGGGTACCCGCCGGAGGACCGGCTGGCGGCGCGGAACCGCGAGGCGCGGCAGATGAGGACGCTGGGCCCGGTGGACTCGCCGGAGTCGGTGGCCGGGGCGCTCGGCGCCGCGGGCGCGTAGAGGCCCCTGGCGGGGCCTGGGAGGGCCGGCGGGGCGTCGGGGGCGGTCGGGGGCGCGGGGGTGGCTGGTGGCCCCCACGCCCGCCGTCAGTCCTGGTTGCGGCGCTCCTCGACGCGGGCGCTGGCGGAGGCGGAGGCCTGGGCCTCGCCGCGCTGGATGATCAGCTCGAAGGCGTGGTCGTTGCCGTCGTGCGCGGCCTGCCGGGCGGGGGAGCCCTCGCCCGAGGCGGGGGTGCCGTCCGCGTTGCCCGCGATCGTGAAGTACGTGTACCTGCCCACCTGGTTCGCGGTGGTGGAGCAGCCGCCCGAGCCGCAGAAGTCCGGGGCGTCGCCGCTGGTCAGGGGCAGCAGGTTGAGCTCGGTCTCCTTGTGCGCGGCGTCCGCCTCCGCCTGGGAGGGGAACTGGGCGACGCCCACGGTCACCGCGACCGAGCCGTCGCTGTAGGTGGCGCGCAGCAGGGAGACGCAGTCGTGGCGGGTGAGCACGTCGCCGAGGGCGGGGGTGACGGCCGAGGCGCAGTCACGGTGCCCGGCGGTGGCCACCTCGTCGTAGGCGCGGCCGTCGATCTCCATCGTCGCGCCCGTGAAGAAGGAGTCCGCGGTGAAGGGCGCGAGGTCCTTGTCGGCGTCGGATATGAACTCGCGCGGCTCGGGCAGGGGTGGGAGGGTCGTCTCCGCGAAGGTCGGCTGCGGCTGCGAGGTGTCGGGCGGCAGCTCCTGCGGGTCGGGCAGCGAGGACGAGGAGCCCTCGGAGTCGCCGCCGCTGGTCACGATGGCGAGCGCCACCACGGTGCCGATGGCCGAGGCGGCGAGCACGCTGCCGCCGATCAGCCACCAGCGGCGGCGCAGCCGCGCGCGCTCGGCGTCGCCCGCCAACGCGCTCCAGTCAGGTGTCTGCGGCCCCCTCGGGCCGCTCGGGCCGCCAGGACCCCCGGGACTCCACCCGGGACCCCCCGGGCCTTGGCCATAGCTCATGGACGCATGATAGAGGGGTCGACCAGGGTGCTCGTTTTGACCCGTGAAGCCGGGGGCAGGTACCCTGCTTGGTCGATAATGCGTATGGCTTGCTCGATCTCACGTGAGAGGCCTTGCGCCGGTCCCGTCCCCGCGGGCAGGGCCTGTTCACCACTCACCAGAAGATAGCGAAGGCTACGACCGTGCGTACGTTCAGCCCGAAGCCCGGCGACATCCAGCGTCAGTGGCACATCATCGACGCCACCGACGTCGTGCTGGGCCGCCTGGCATCCCAGGCCGCCACCCTCCTGCGGGGGAAGCACAAGCCGGTGTACGCGCCGCACGTCGACGCGGGTGACTACGTCATCATCGTCAACGCGGACAAGGTGCACCTCTCCGGCAACAAGCGGACCCAGAAGCTCGCCTACCGGCACTCCGGATATCCGGGCGGTCTGCGGTCCATCCGCTACGACGAGCTGCTGGACAAGCACCCCGAGCGGGCGGTCGAGAAGGCGATCAAGGGGATGCTCCCCAAGAACTCGCTCGGCCGTCAGATCTTCACCAAGCTCAAGGTCTACGCCGGCCCCGAGCACCCGCACGGCGCGCAGAAGCCGCAGCCGTTCGAGATCACCCAGGTCGCGCAGTAGTCCGGCCACCCACCCTTAACGAAGAGAATTTCGAGGAGAACCGTGGCCGAGACCACCCCCGAGTCCCTTGACGCCGAGGTCCCCGAGGTCGAGGAGTACACCACCGAGTCCGCCCCCGAGGAGTTCGCCGGCGAGGCCGAGAGCGCGAGCGCGCGCTTCGGCGACCCGCTGCCCGGCGTCGGCACCGGCCGCCGCAAGGAGGCCATCGCCCGCGTCCGCATCCGCCCCGGCAGCGGCGTGTGGCGCATCAACGGGCGCACCCTGGAGGGGTACTTCCCGAACAAGGTGCACCAGCAGTCGGTCAACGAGCCCTTCAAGGTCCTGGAGCTCGACAACCGGTACGACGTGGTCGCCCGCATCTCCGGCGGCGGCATCTCCGGCCAGGCCGGTGCCCTGCGCCTGGGCGTGGCCCGCGCGCTGAACGAGGCGGACGTGGAGAACAACCGCGGCCCGCTGAAGAAGGCCGGCTTCCTGACCCGCGACGCCCGCGCGGTCGAGCGGAAGAAGGCCGGTCTGAAGAAGGCCCGTAAGGGCACCCAGTACAGCAAGCGCTGATCAGGCGGCTCGCCAGGCGTCCGCCTCCGGCGGCGCCTGGCGGTGCCCTGCTGGCGCCGCACCAGCCTTCGTTTGGGTCGATCCAGCGAACTTGGCGCAGAAGTCACTGACGCCCCGGCAGCCCCTGTCGCTGCCGGGGCGTTCCTTTTATACGGTTAACGCGGTGGGGGGCGCGACGGGGCGGGGCGGCCGTTCCGTAACACCCTTGAACCTCGGAGGACACCAGTGGGACGACTCTTCGGTACGGACGGCGTGCGCGGTGTCGCCAACGCGGATCTCACGGCCGAGATGGCGCTCGGCCTGGCGGTCGCGGCGGCGGGCGTGCTCGCTCCGGCCCGTGGGGGGGAGCACAACGGGAACGGGGACGCGAACCGGAACGGGAACGCGAACGCGAACGGGCGGGCGGCGCGGCGGCCGGTGGCCGTGGTGGGGCGTGACCCGCGGGCCTCCGGGGAGTTCCTGGAGGCGGCGGTGGTGGCGGGCCTGGCCAGCGCGGGCGTGGACGTGCTGCGGGTCGGGGTGCTGCCGACCCCGGCGGTCGCCCACCTCACCGGGCACCTCGGCGCCGACTTCGGCGTCATGCTGTCGGCCAGCCACAATCCCATGCCGGACAACGGCATCAAGTTCTTCGCCGGCGGCGGTCACAAGCTCCCCGACGAGCTGGAGGACCGGATCGAGGCGGCGTACGCCGACCACGCCGCGGGCCGGCGCGGGGGCCCCCGCCCCGTGGGGGCGGACGTCGGCCGCGTCACCGACTACGACGAGGGCTTCGACACCTACGTCGCGCACCTGGTCGACGCGCTGCCCAACCGGCTCGACGGCGTGACGGTCGTCATCGACGCCGCGCACGGCGCGGCCTCGCGCGTGGCGCCCGAGGCGTTCGCCCGCGCCGGCGCCCGGGTCGTCGCGATCGGCGCCGAGCCGGACGGCCTGAACATCAACGACGGCTACGGCTCGACGCACCTGGGCGCGTTGCGCGCGGCCGTGCGGGAGCACGGCGCCGACCTGGGCGTGGCGGTGGACGGCGACGCCGACCGGTGCCTGGCCGCCGACGCCGAGGGCCGGGAGATCGACGGCGACCAGATCCTCGCGATGCTGGCGCTGGCCATGCGCGAGGCGGGCCGGCTGCGGCAGGACACCGTCGTCACGACGGTCATGTCCAACCTCGGGCTGCGACTGGCGATGGACCGCGCCGGGCTGCGGCTGCGGCAGACGGCGGTCGGTGACCGGTACGTGCTGGAGGAGATGAAACGCGGCGGGTACTGCCTGGGCGGCGAGCAGTCAGGGCACGTCATCGTGCTCGACCACGCCACGACGGGCGACGGCACGCTGACCGGGCTGCTGCTGGCGGCCCGCGTCGCGGCGACGGGCCGGCCGCTGGCCGAGCTGGCGGCGGTGATGGAGCGGCTGCCGCAGGTGCTGATCAACGTCCCGGACGTGGACAGGAGCCGCGTCGACGACAGCCGTGAGCTGGCCGAGGCGGTGGCCGACGCGGAGCGGCAGCTCGGGGAGAGCGGCCGGGTGCTGCTGCGGCCCTCGGGGACGGAGCCGCTCGTTCGGGTGATGGTGGAGGCGAGGGACTCGGCGCTGGCGGAGACGGTGGCCACGGGGCTGGCGGACGTCGTCAAGCGGCACCTCGGGTGAAGGCCCACGTTGCCGCGCGGCGCGGGAGGCGACGGACCGTTCCGCGGTCCGAGGGCGGCCCTCGGCGTGCGGGGCGCCGTGTCTGACGCCGTGGCCTGACCCGACGCGTCCCCGCGGACACGCCCGGGAGGGCCGTCCCGTCATCCCCGGTGGCTCCGGGGGCGGCGGCTCACAGCTTGCGCAGCCGCAGCCGGCGGACCGCGTGGTCGGGGCCCTTCTGCAGGACGAGGGTGGCCCTGGCCCTGGTGGGCGCGATGTTCTCCACGAGGTTCGGTTCGTTGACCGCCCGCCACGTCTCGGCGGCGTAGGCCAGCGCGTCCTCCTCGGGCATCTCCGCGTACCGGCGGAAGTAGGACTCGGTGTCGCGGAACGCGGTGGCGCGCAGCCGGCGGAAGCGGTCGAGGTACCAGCGGCGGACGTCCTCGACGCGAGCGTCGACGTAGACCGAGAAGTCGAAGTAGTCCGCGAGTCCGACGCGGCCCGGCGGGGCCTGCTGGAGCACGTTCAGGCCCTCGACGATCAGGATGTCGGGGCGGCGCACGACGCGCCGTTCGCCGGGCACGATGTCGTACCGCAGGTGGGAGTAGACCGGGGCGCTGACCTCGTCCTGCCCCGCCTTCACGGCGGCGACGAAGCGGGTGAGGGCGCGGCGGTCGTAGGACTCGGGGAAGCCCTTGCGGCGCATCAGGCCGAGCCGGGCGAGCTCCGCGTTGGGCAGCAGGAAGCCGTCGGTGGTGACGCGTTCGACGCGCGGGTGCTCCGGCCAGCGGGACAGCAGCTCGCGCAGCAGCCGCGAGACGGTCGACTTCCCGACCGCGACGCTGCCCGCCACCGCGACGAGGAACGGGGTGGGCGGCTCGCCGGGGCCGCGGGTGCCGTCCGGGCCGGTGAGGAAGGTGCGGACGGCGTCGTGGAGCCGGCCCGTCGCGGCGACGTAGAGGTTCAGCAGCCGCGACAGCGGCAGGTACACCTCGCGCACCTCGGTCAGGCCGGTGACGTCCCCGAGGCCACGCAGCCGCGCCAGCTCGGCGTCGGTCAACGGCAGCGGCGTGCGCTCGCGCAGCGCGCTCCACTCGGCGCGGCCCAGGTCGACGTAGGGACGGACACGGCGGGGGACGGAGGCTGCCACCCGGACATTGTCGGCGTCGGGCTACGCTGCCCGCATGTGCGGGATCGTCGGTTACACAGGAGCCCAGGCCGCGCTGGACGTGGTCCTGGCCGGTCTCGACCGGCTGGAGCGGGGGCTCGCGGAGCCCGGATACGACGCCGCGGGGGTGGCCGTGCTCGCGGACGGCGGCCTGGCGGCGGCGAAGACCGCGGGTGAGCTGGGCGAGCTGCGGGCGCTGCTCGGGCGTCGCCCGCTCCCGACGGGCGGCACCGCCGTCGGGCACCTGCGCCGCGCCACCCATGGCGGCCCGACGCAGGACAACGCGCACCCGCAGCTGGACAACGCCGGCCGCGTCGCCGTCGTCCACGACGGCGTGATCGACAACCACGCCGCGCTCCGCGAGGAGCTGGCGGCCCGGGGCCACCAGCTGGCCTCGCAGACCGACACCGAGGTGGTGGCGCACCTGCTGGCGGAGGCGTTCTCCTCCTGCCAGGAGCTGGGCGAGGCGATGCGGCAGGTCTGCGGGGCGCTGCGCGGCTCCTTCGTGCTGCTGGCGCTGCACGCCGACGAGCCGGAGACGGTGGTGGCGGCGCGGCGCGGGATGCCGCTGGCCGTGGGGGTCGGCAGCGGGGAGGTGTGCGTCGCCTCCGACGTGGCGGCGTTCCCCGCCGCGTTCCCGGCGGGCGGCGAGGAGCTGGTGCGGCTCGACGCCACGGAGCCCGACCATGTCGTGGTGGTGCGGCGCGACGCCGACGAGGTCCGCTGCGAGATCACCGACGTGGCCGGCACGGTGGTCCACGCGTGATCGTCGGCGTCGGCATCGACGTGGTCGAGATCGACCGGTTCGGGCAGGCGTTGGAGCGCACACCGGAGCTGGCGCGGCGGCTGTTCGTCGAGGCGGAGCTGTGGCTGCCCAGCGGCGAACGGCGCGGCGTCGCCTCGCTCGCGGCGAGGTTCGCCGCCAAGGAGGCGCTCGCGAAGGCGCTCGGCGCGCCCGCGGGGCTGCGCTGGACCGACGCGGAGGTCACGCAGGCCGACTCGGGCCGGCCGCACCTCACGGTGCGGGAGACGGTCGCGGCCCGCGCCGCGGAGCTGGGGGTGCGCGGCTGGCACCTGTCGCTCAGCCACGACGCGGGGGTGGCGTCCGCGGTGGTGATCGCCGAGGGGTGATCGCTGAGGGGTGATCGGGGAGGCGTGATCGGGGGGTGGACGGGGAGGGGTGAACGGCGGTGGAGACGGCCGTTCAGCGCTCCACGGGTGCGGGCTGGTGGCCCAGGAGGTGCGACCAGGCCGCGGTCAGGGCCTCGCCGACCGTCGAGGCGCTGGGCGGCGCGGCGGCGAGACCGCCCGCGAGGCCGTGGACGTGGGCGCCGACCGACGCCGCGTCCATCGCGCCGAGTCCGGCCGCCAGCAGCGAGCCGACCAGGCCCGACAGCACGTCCCCGCTGCCGGCCGTGGCCAGCCACCCGGTGCCCGTCGCGTTGACCCGCACCGGCTCGTCGTCCGGCCCCGCGACCAGCGTCGTCGAGCCCTTGAGCAGCACTGTGGCGCCGTAGCGTCGCGCCAGCTCGCGCACGGCGGCGAGGCGCGCCGCCTCCACCTCCTCGCGGGAGCTGCCGAGCAGCGCCGCCGCCTCCCCCGCGTGCGGGGTGAGCACGGTCGGCGCGGCGCGGCCGAGCGACCGCTCCCGGTCCAGCCAGCGCAGCCCGTCGGCGTCGACCAGCACCGGGACGTCGGCCGCCAGCACGTCGTCGACGAGCTCGCCGGCCGCCGGCTCCGTGCCGAGGCCCGGCCCAACGACCCACGCCTGGACGCGGCCCGCGCGGTGCGGCGGACCCGCCGAGACCAACGCCTCCGGATACCGGGCGATCACCGCGTCCGTGGCGGGCCCCACGTACCGCACGGCACCCGCGCCGCCGCACAGCGCGCCCCCCACGGCGAGCACCGCCGCGCCCGGGTACCGGGCCGAGCCCGCCGCGACGCCGACCACGCCGCGCCGGTACTTGTCGGTCTCCGCGGCCGGGCGCGGCAGCAGCGCCGCCACGTCGGCGTCCTCCCACGCGATCACGTCGGGCCGCGCCGGCAGGTGCGGGCGAAGGCCGATGTCGACCAGCCGCACCCCGCCCGCGTGCTGGCGCGCCGGGTCCACCAGCAGACCCGGCTTGTGCGTGCCGAAGGTGACCGTCACGTCGGCGTGGACCGCCTCGCCCGTCACCTCCCCCGTGTCGGCCTCGACGCCGCTGGGCAGGTCCACGGCGACGACCAGCGCCTCGTCGGTGTCGACCGCGGCCAGCAGGCGCGCGGCGGCCGGCCGAAGCCCGCCCCGGCCGCCGATGCCGACGACGCCGTCCACCACCAGCCGCGCCCGGCGCAGCGCGTCCGTCGCCCGCTCCGGCTCCCCCTCCGGGTCCACCACCCGGCCGCCGGCGGCGCGGAGCGCGGCGAGGCCGGCCCGGTGGGCGCGCTCGGGCGACAGCAGCAACGCCGTCACCCCGGCGCCGCGCCGCGCGAGTCGGGCGCCGGCGAACAGGGCGTCCCCGCCGTTGTCGCCGCCGCCGACGAGGAGGACGACGCGGGCGCCGTAGGTGCCGCCGGAGGGGCGCAGGAGGCGCGCGCAGACGGCGGCGAGCCCCGCCGCCGCCCTGGCCATCAACGTCCCCTCGGGCAGGCGCGCCATCAGCGCCCGCTCGGCGGCTCTCACGGTCTCCACGCGGTATGCGGTCCTCATGGGCCCAGTCTGGCCCCTCCGGCGGCGGACGCGACGCGCGGGCGGGTCGCGGGCGGTGTCGGCGTGGCCGGCGGGCGGTCCTCGCCGAGGCTCCGCCCCGTCGTCACACGAGGTCACCACCCAGCGGTGTGTTCGGGGAATCTGCTGCGACACTGGGACTGATGAACGACCGCTCACCTCTCGGACCGACGTCGCCCGCCGGCCCCGGCCCCGCACCCGGCCCCGGCGCCGGCAGGCCGTCCGCACCGCCGCGTGACGACGCGTGGCGGCTGCGCGCCGACGTCGACCTCGACGCGCTCCGCTCCAACGTCCGCGCGCTGCGCGAGCACGCCAGCGGCGGCGCGCGGGTGATGGCCGTCGTGAAGGCCGACGCGTACGGGCACGGCCTGGTGCCGTGTGCCCGAGCGGCCCGCGAGGGGGGCGCGGCGTGGCTGGGGACGGCCACGCCCGAGGAGGCGCTGGCGCTGCGCGCGGCGGGGGACACGGGGCCGTTGCTGTGCTGGCTGTGGACGCCGGGCGGGCCGTGGCGGCAGGCCATCGAGGCCGACGTCGACGTGTCGGCGAGCGCCCGTTGGGCCGTGGCCGAGATCGTCGCCGCCGCCCGCGCCGCCGGCCGTGCCGCCCGCGTCCACCTCAAGATCGACACCGGGCTGGGACGCAACGGCTGCCCGCCCGCCGACTGGGCCGAACTGCTGGCCGCGGCCCGCGCCGCCGAGGCCGAGGGCGCGCTCACCGTCACCGGCGTGTGGTCGCACTTCGCCTGCGCCGACGAGCCGGGGCACCCCTCGATCGCCGCGCAGCAGGCGGTGTTCGTCGAGGCGTTGGAGGCCGCGAAGCGCGCCGGCGTCCGGCCCGAGGTGCGGCACTTCGCGAACTCGCCCGCCACCCTCACCCTCCCCGCCTCCCACTACGACCTGGTCCGCCCCGGCGTCTCCGTCTACGGCCTCTCGCCCTCGCCCGCGATCGGCACCGCCGAGGAGTTCGGGCTGCGTCCCGCGATGACGCTCCGGGCGCGGCTGGCCGCGGTCAAGCGGGTCCCCGGTGGACACGGCGTGAGCTACGGCCACCGGTACACCACGCCGGGCGAGACGACCCTCGCGCTGGTGCCCGCCGGGTACGCCGACGGCATCCCGCGGCACGCCTCGGGCGGTCAGGGCCAGGACGGCGGCCCGGTGTTGGTGGCGGGGAAGCTGCGGACCGTCGCGGGGCTGGTGGCGATGGACCAGTTCGTGGTGGACCTCGGCGGGGACACGGCCGCGGCCGGGGACGAGGCGGTCCTCTTCGGGCCGGGCGACGGGGGAGAGCCCACGGCGGAGGACTGGGCGCGCGCCGCCGGCACCATCGGGTACGAGATCGTCACCCGCGTCGGGGCCCGCGTGCCCCGCCACTACGTGGGGGAGCGCGTGGGGGACCGGGCGGGAGAGGGCGCGTGAGCTGGGCGCGGCGGGCGGGGATCGCGGGGGCGGCGCTCGGCGCCCTCGCCACGGGGGTCGCCGCGGGCGTCGCCGTGGAGCGCCTGACGGTGCACCGGACGGTCCGCCGCACGGCGCGGCTCGCGCTCGACGCGACGGCCCCGTTCGGCACGTTGCGCGGCACCCCCGGCACGGCCTTCGCCGACGACGGCACGGAGCTGTACTACGAGGTCGACGGCGAGCCCGACGACGGTGAGTCCGACGACGGAGGAGCGGACGACGGAGGCCCCGAGGCCGGTCGGTCCGAGGCCGGCGAGCCGGCGCACGACGAGGCCGGAGACGAGGCCGGCGGCGAGCCCGAAGGCGAGGCCGTGGCGGCGAGACGCGTGGCACCCACGGTGGTCTTCAGCCACGGATACTGCCTGGCCCAGGACGTGTGGCACTTCCAGCGCGCCGCCCTGCGCGAGACCGGCACCCGCGCCGTCTTCTGGGACCAACGCGCTCACGGCCGCTCCGCGCGCGGCCCGAACGGCCACGGCGGCGAGCCCGACACCCCGGTCACCATCGAGCGGCTCGGCCGCGACCTGCGGGCGGTGCTCGACGCCGCCGTCCCCGACGGGCCGGTCGTGCTCGTCGGCCACTCCATGGGCGGGATGACGATGATGGCGCTGGCCGAGCAGTACCCGGAGTGGGTCGCCCGGCGCGTCACGGGCGCCGTGTTCCTCGCCACCTCCGCCGGCGCGTTGGACGACGTGACCTACGGCTTCCCCGCCCCGGCCGCCCGCGCCGTGCGGCGGGTGCTGCCCGGGGTGCTGCGGGCCCTCGGCTCCCAGGCGGCGCTCGTCGAACGCGGCCGGCGCGCCCTCGGCGACGTGTACGCCGGCATCGTCCGGCGGTACTCCTTCGGCTCGCCGAAGGACGTGGACCCGGCGGTGGCGCGCTTCGCGGAGCGGCTGATCGACGCCGTGCCGGTGGACGTGGTCGCCGCCTTCTACCCCGCCTTCGGCGAGCACGACAAGACGGCGGCCCTCGGGGTGTACGCCGGCCTCGGCGAGGCGTTGGAGACGCTGGTCCTCGCGGGGGACCGGGACGAGCTCACCCCGCCCGAGCACAGCGAACGCCTCGCCGCCGCGATCCCCTGCTCGCGGCTGGTCATGCTGCCGGGCGCCGGCCACCTGGTGCTGTTGGAGCAGCCGGAGCAGGTCAACGCCCACCTCGCGGAGCTGCTCGCGCGTAGCATCGGGAGCCATGAACCAGGTGTCTGAGCTGTCCGGGGTGGCTGGGGTGACGGGCGTGTCCGAGGGGGCCGGGGTGCCGGAGGAGCCGGACGCACGGGAGGTGACGGTCAGCCTGTCCGTCACCGGCCCGGACCGGATGCGGGAGCTCGGGCGCGCGCTGGCCGCGCTGCTGCGGCCCGGGGACCTGCTGGTGCTCACCGGCGAGCTGGGCGCGGGCAAGACCACGCTGACGCGTGGCATCGGCGAGGGCCTGAACGTGCGTGGCCCCGTCACCTCCCCGACGTTCGTCATCGCCCGCGTCCACCCGCCGCTGGGTGACGGACCTCCGTTGGTCCACGCCGACGCGTACCGCCTGGGCGGGGACCTGGAGGAGCTTGAGGACCTCGACCTGGACGCGGCGCTGGCCGAGTCGGTGGTCGTGGTGGAGTGGGGCGAGGGCCGGGTCGAGGGCCTGGCGGAGGACCGCCTCCACCTCGTGCTCCGCCACCCCGACGGCGCACCCGACGAGCAGCGCGTCGTGACCCTGACGGGGCACGGTGCCCGGTGGGCGGGCGCCCGGGAGCGGCTGGCGGCGCTCGGGCGCGGCACCGCGTAGCGGTCGGGACGAAAGGGGCGGGCGCCGAGGTCGGTCGAGCCCGTCGAGCCCGTCGAGGTCCGACGCCGCCTACGGCACCACGACGACGGGCGTGCCGACCGGCGCGAAGTCCCACATGAGCTCCCCGTCCTCCCGCGACTGCCGCACCGCGCCCGTGCGCAGCTGCGCGTCCGGGTCGGGCGTCGAGCCGTCGGTGGCCGAGGAGAAGCCGAAGACCGTCGCGTCGGCGGCGGCGTGGAAGACCAGGACGTTCTCGATCGGCACCCCGTCGGAGCCGATGGTCTGCTCCGTCGCCGAGGTGACCTGGTACTCCCCGGGCGGCGGGTCGACCGAGCTGGGGAACGCCTCGTGGGTGTGCTCGACGATCTCGCCCGTGCCGTCGGCCGCTATGTCCACCAGCCAGATGCGGCTCTGCCCCACCGAGTAGACGACGCGCTTGCCCGTGCCCGAGTCCGCCGGCAGCGGTGGCTCCTGGTCCTGCCCACCACCCGCGCCGCCGCCCTCGCCGCCGGGCCCGCCGTCCCCCTCGCCGCCGCCGCGGCCCGAGCCGTCCGAGGACGACTCGCCTGTGGGCGGGCTGGCGAGCGGGCGGTCGTCGGCGGCCGAGGCCTGGTACGCGAAGAAGGCGACGACGCCCAGAGCCGCGACGGTGAGCGCGGTCACGAACGCCCCGGGTCGCCGCGGGCCGGAGGAGTGACGCGCCACGCTGTGCCGCCTTTCGCGCTGCCCGTTGGTCTGTGAGCGACGCTACCAGGGAGCCGACCGCCTCTCCCGTCGCCGTAGGCTAGCTGGCGTGCTGTTGCTCGCCCTGGACACCGCCACCCCCGCCGTCACCGTCGCGTTGCACGAGACCGACGCCGGCGTCCTCGCCGCCCACCAGCAGGTCGACGCCCGCCGCCACGGCGAGCTGCTGCTGCCGACCGTCCACCGGGTGCTGGCCGACGCCGGGCGCGGTCTCGACGAGCTCGGCGGGATCGTCGTCGGCACCGGACCCGGCCCGTACACGGGGCTGCGCGTCGGACTGGCCACGGCGGCGGCTCTCGCGCTGGCCCGCGACGTTCCCGTGCACGGGCTGTGCACGCTCGACGCGATGGCCTACGCGGCGGCGACGGGCGGAGAGGCCGACGGCGGCGGAGACGGCGGCGGGGCTCTCACCCCTGGCGAGCCGTTCCTCGTCGTCACCGACGCCCGCCGCAAGGAGGTGTACTGGGCGCGCTACGACGACGCCCGCACCCGCGTCGCGGGGCCGGCCGTGGCGCGGCCCGCCGAGCTGCCGCCCGAGGTGGCCGCGCTGCCCGCCGTCGGCGCCGGCGCCCTGCTCTACCCCGAGGTCTTCGCCGACGCCCGCCCCGCGCTGCCACGGCACGCCTCGGCTGTCGCGCTCGCGACGCTCGGCGCCGAACGGCTCGCGGCGGGCGAGGAGCTGCCGGCGCCGCGCCCGCTGTACCTGCGACGACCGGACGCCCGCGTGCCGACCGGGTACAAGGCGGTCCTCCCGACATGACCGGCTCGACGGCGGGGAGCGACCCGGCGGGGACGGGCCCGGCGGGGATCTCGCTGCGCGGGATGCGCTGGTGGGACCTCCAGGCGGTGCTCGCGCTCGAACGGGAGCTGTTTCCCGAGGACGCCTGGTCGGCGGGCATGTTCTGGTCCGAGCTGGCCCACGCGCGCGGCCCGCGCCGCTCGCGGCACTACGTGGTGGCGCGACGCGCGGCCGACGGCGCGATCGTCGGCTACGCGGGCCTGGCCGCCGCCGGTGCCGGCGGCGACGTGACCGGCGACGTGCAGACCATCGCCGTCGCCCCGTCCGAGCAGGGCCGCGGGCTCGGCGCCCGGCTGCTGACGGAGCTGCTGCGCGCGGCCACGGAGTTCGGCTGCCGCGAGGTCTTCCTGGAGGTCCGCACGGACAACGTCACCGCGCAGCGCCTCTACGCCCGCTTCGGCTTCGAGCCCCTCGGCATCCGCCGCGGCTACTACCAGCCGGGCAACCACGACGCCCTCACGATGCGCCGCGACCACGAGCGGGAGACGCGCGGGACCCCGAAAGCCTCGCAGGCCCCGAAAGCGCCTCAGGCCCCGAAAGCGCCTCAGGCGTCCGAGGACCAGAAGACTCCGACGACTCCGAAGAACCCGAAGGAGACGGACCACCAGCATGGCTGACGAACCCCTCGTCCTGGGCATCGAGACCTCCTGCGACGAGACCGGCGTCGGGATCGTCCGAGGCCACACCCTGCTCGCCGACGCCGTCGCCTCCAGCGTCGACGATCACGCCCGCTACGGCGGCGTCGTCCCCGAGATCGCCAGCCGTGCCCACCTCGAGGCGATGGTCCCGACCATCGAACGTGCCCTGGCCCAGGCCGGCGTGACCGCCCGTGACCTCGACGGCATCGCGGTCACCGCGGGCCCCGGGCTGGCGGGCGCGCTGCTCGTCGGCGTCGCGTCGGCCAAGGCGTACGCCTACGCCCTCGGCAAGCCGCTGTACGGCGTGAACCACCTCGCCTCCCACGTCTGCGTGGACCAGCTGGAGCACGGCCCGCTGCCGGAGCCGACGATGGCGCTGCTCGTCTCGGGCGGACACTCCTCGCTGCTGCTGACCCCGGACATCACCTCGGACGTGCGTCCGCTGGGCGCCACCATCGACGACGCGGCGGGCGAGGCGTTCGACAAGGTGGCGCGGGTGCTCGGACTCGGCTTCCCCGGCGGCCCGGTCATCGACCGGTACGCGCGCGACGGTGACCCGGACGCGATCCGCTTCCCGCGCGGGCTGACGGGGCCGCGCGACGCGCCGTACGACTTCTCCTTCTCCGGCCTGAAGACGGCCGTGGCGCGGTGGGTCGAGGCGCGGCGCGCGGCGGGTGAGCCGGTGCCGGTCGCCGACGTCGCGGCCTCCTTCCAGGAGGCGGTGGTGGACGTCCTCACCCGCAAGGCGGTCCGCGCCTGCCGGGACGAGGGCGTCGACCACCTGATGATCGGCGGCGGCGTCGCGGCCAACTCGCGGCTGCGCGCCATGGCCGAGGAACGGTGTGCGGCGGCCGGCGTCACGCTGCGGGTGCCGCGGCCGAAGCTGTGTACGGACAACGGCGCGATGGTCGCGGCCCTGGGGGCGGAGATGATGGCGCGGGGTCGACCCGCCTCCGACCTCGCGCTGCCGGCGGACTCCTCGCTGCCCGTCACCCACACGCACGTCCCGGGAGAGGCCCTGACATGAACGACGGCCCCACCGAGACCCCGGGGACCTCGGCACCGGGGACCTCGGCTCCGGCGACCCCGGCGCCCGCGACCTCGGCGCCCGCGACCGAGGCCCTGATGTGGGAGGCGCGCGCCGTCGCCGGCCGGGGCGCCGAGCTGCTGGCGTGGGTCCGTTCCGAGCGCCTGGACCCGGCGCCCGCGCGGCGGGAGACCTTCACGGCCTCGCCCGACCGTGTCCTCGTCATCACCTGGTGGCCGGCGGGCACCCGGCCCGTCGACCTCCCGGATCCCGCGCCCGAGCTCCTGCACCGCCCGGTCCACCGCTGGCGCTTCACCCAGGAGCCCGACGAGGAGTGAACGGCCGCCGCGAGAGGCGGACCGGGGGCGCGGTATTTCGGTGGGCGCCGAAGCGTTGGGGGGCTAGCGTGGCCGGCCATGGAGCAACGCCACGTACAGCCCGACACCGAGCGGGGAGATCGCCGTGAATGGCTGACGCTGGCGGCGGCCGGCGTGACGGTCGTCCTGTGGGCCTCGGCCTTCGTCTCGATCCGCTCGGCCGGGTCCTCGTACTCGCCCGGCGCCCTCGCGCTCGGGCGGCTGCTGACCGGGACCCTCGTGCTGGGCGTGATGTGCCTGGTGCGCCGCGTCGGGTGGCCGCCGCGTGCCGCCTGGCCGGGAATCGCCTGCTCGGGGGTGCTCTGGTTCGGCATGTACATGGTGGCGCTCAACTGGGGCGAGCGGGAGGTCGACGCGGGCACGGCGGCCATGGTGGTCAACGTCGGGCCGGTCCTCGTGGCGCTGCTGAGCGCCAGGCTGCTGGGGGAGGGGCTGCCCCGCCCGCTGCTGGTCGGCATCGCGGTGTCGTTCTGCGGCGCCGTCGTGGTGGGCCTGTCCAGCTCCGGTGAGACCGACGTGTCCGCGCTCGGCGTGCTGCTGTGTCTGGTGGCGGCCGTCACGTACGCGACGGGCGTCGTCGCGCAGAAGCCGGCGCTGCGGCACGCGGGGCCGTTGCAGGTGACGTTCTACGGCTGCGCGACGGGGGCCGTGGCCTGTCTGCCGTTCACCGGGGCCCTCATATCCGACGCGGCCGACGCGCCCGCGTCAGCCACGCTCAACATGATCTACCTCGGCGTCTTCCCCACCGCGCTCGCCTTCACGACGTGGGCGTTCGTCCTGTCGCGGATGACCGCGGGCCGGACGGGGTCGACGACCTACGTGGTCCCCGCCCTGGTCGTCCTCATGTCCTGGCTGGTGCTGGACGAGGTGCCCGCGCCCCTCACCCTGCTGGGCGGCGCGCTCTGCCTCTGCGGCGTGGCCCTCTCCCGCCGGGCGCCGCGGACGACCTCCTCCCGGACGGTGGCGGCACGGCCCGCGGCACCCGGGGCCGCGAAGCCGGCTGCGCCCGTAACGCCCGCCGCGCCCGTAACGCCCGCCGAGCCGGTGGCGTCCGCCGAGCCCGTGGCACCCGCCGGGGAACGGGACGCCGGCAGCGCGGCGGAGCCGGAGCCCCGCTAGCGGCTTCACGGCGGGGGCCCCCGGCAGGGTCCACGCCCGGGTCCACGGCCCACGGCCCCAGACGGTCGCTCTTGGTCGTCCTGGCCGCTCGGGGCCGTTGGCTCCGGAGCGAAGGACTGGTTCCTGCCGGACCGCGCGCGGTCCGGCGTCCTGAGACGGCGTTCACCCGAAGCCGAAGCCGAAGCCGGAGCCGGAGCCGGAGCCGGAGCCGGAGCCGAAGCCGAAGCCGCCAGGCGGCGGAGCGAAGCAGTCGCGGGCCGTCGAGCCGACGAGGACGGCAGAGCCCTCGCCGGCGACGCCCAGGGCCTCGGCGGGTGTCCGGCCCACCCTCAGGCGGAGGCGGCGGCCACGAAGAACGGAACGGCGACGAGGAAGCGGCCGGCCTCGGCACGCCGGTGCTGCTCGGCGAGCCACGCGTCGGCCTGCTCCCGGCCGACGGCGCCGCTCGCGCAGGCCGGCTCGGCGAGCCTGGTGAGCAGCGACAGCATCGCGGGGTCGGTGAACACGTGGGTGTGCGCCTCGACGGTGATGTCGTCGAAGCCGCCGTCCAGGAGCAGGTTGCGGTACTGGCGGCCGGCGCGGGGCGTGCCCAGGAGGTCGGCGCGGGCATACACGATCGTGCGGGTGAGCTCCGCGTCGTCCGAGTCGACCATGATGGCGTCCCAGTCCTGCCCGACCAGGACGATCCTGCCGCCCGGGGCGAGCACGCGACGTGCCTCCGCCACCGCGCGCGCTGGTTCCCGCAGTACGTGGAAGACCTTGTCGGCACGGTAGCCCCGCACGCTTCCGTCGGCGAACGGCAGGTCCTCCGCGCCCGCCTCCCGGAACTCGGCCGCCGACCATCGTTCCCGGGCCGCGGTCAGCATCCACGGGTCGGGGTCCACGCCCACCGCGTGGACGCCGCGTTCGGCCAGCTCGGCGACGGCGCGTCCGGCGCCGCAGCCGACATCCACGACGGTCGAGCCCGGGACGAGCGAGAGCAGTTCGTAGGAGCGGGCCCGCAGCCGGGTGGTGCTCGGTATCTGGTCGGCCGCGTCGAGGACGGCCAGCAGGGCCTGGGTGTCGCGGTGCTCTTCCACCGCTTCCTGGTTGTTGGACATGGACGCCAGGCTGTTACTTAATGTCGGCATGAAGTCAAGTGACGACAGCGGCGTCGGCACGATGGGCATCGGCGCCGTCGCGGCACGGTTCGGCCTGGCCACGCACGTCCTGCGGCACTGGGAGTCGATGGGCCTGCTGCACCCTGGACGGGACGCCGGCGGGCGCCGCCGCTACGGTGCCGACGACCTCACCCGCGTGGCGATGATCCTCCTCTCCAGGGAGGCCGGCCTCGGCCTGGGCACCATCAGGAGCCTGTCCGCCTCTGTCGATCGCGCCACCCGGCACGAGGTCCTGCGTGCCGAGGCCGAGCAGCTCCGATCGAGAATCGCGGCGGCCCAGGCGTCGTTGGAGCTCATCGAGGGCGGCCTGAACTGCGCGCACGAGGACGTCACCCAGTGCCCGAACTACCGGCGGCTCATCGCCGAGCGGGTCGGCCCTCGACTGCCGGCGCACGGACGGGCGCGAGACGGGAACCCCTGTGCTTCGCGGGACGACTGACCACGGATCGGCCGCGGAGCCGGTGATCCTGGGCCGTGGCTCCAGCCTCACGAGACGGCACAGCCGCAGGGCCACCCCAGGCCCCCGGAGGCCAGGCTCCTAGGACACGCCGCACAGGCGCAGCACCGCCGTGGTCGCGGCGCCCGCGACGACGATGACGGGGAAGGGCGCGCGGCGCAGCGCGAGCGCCCCCGCGACGACCACCCCAGCGGGCCGGGCCCAGCCCGCGAAGCCCTGGTCCTGCGTCACCGTGGCACTCGCGACGAGCGCGAGGAGGAGCACGACCGCCGCGGCGGGCAGCAGCTGGCGGAGCCGGTCGGGAATCTCCAGTCGGTCACGGAGCGCCGGCCCGGCGACGCGGAACGCGTATGTTCCGACGGCGAGCAGGACGATCGCCAGCAGCGGCATCGGAGGACCTCCCGGGGAAGACGAACATCAGGGCCAGGCCGGCCAGCGCCAGCAGCACGGGCAGCCCGGCGGGCAGGAACGGCGTGGTGGCGACGGTGACGACGGCCCCGGCGAGCGCGGCGTCCCGGGTGGCGCGGTCGCGGAGCGAGGGCAGCACCAGCGCCAGCAGCGCGGCGGGGAACGCGGCGTCGAGCCCGAGCGCGTCGGTGTCGCCGATGACGCCACCGGCCAGCGCGCCGAGCACGACCGCCACGTTCCACACCACGAAGAGGGCGACGCCGCACACCCAGAACGCGGCGCGGCGGGCGCTCGGGTCGCGCTGCCCCATCGCGAAGGCGACCGACTCGTCGATCGTCAGGTGCGCGCCGAGCAGCCGGCCGCGCCACCGGTCGCCGAGGACGTCGGCGACGGCGAAGCCGAACGGGAGGTGGCGCGCGTTCAGCACCAGGCCGGCGACGACGGCCGCGACCGGGCTGCCGCCGGAGAGCACGACGCCGACGGCCGCGAACTGCGAGCCGCCCGCGAAGACGAGGACCGACATGACGATCGGCACCCACAGGTCGAGGCCGCCGGCCACCGAGATGGCGCCGAACGACGCGCCGACGAGCCCGGCGGCCACGCAGACCAGCGCGATGTCGCGCAGCGTGGCCTGGTCCAGCGACGCGAATGACCCTGGTGTTCGACGAAACGAACGCATGTCCGTTATCCTGAACGGACTCGGCGTCGTTCGTCAAACCGAATATCTGGTCGTCCACACCGAACACCGCTGGTCGTGGCCCGGCCACCGGCCGGAGTCGCGGCGGGCCGCGCGGGGACGTCGAGCCGACGCCCGTACGGCGGCGCCCCCCGGCGCCCCCAGCGCCCCGCGGCACTCGGTAGCGCGAGCAGTACGAGCAGCAGCACGAACAGCACGAACAGCACGAACAGCACGAACAGTACGAACAGCACGAACAGCACGAACAGTACGAACAGCACGAACAGCACGAACAGCACGAACAGCACGAACAGCACGAACAGCAGGAGCAGTAGGAGCAGCATGGGAGACGGTCCCGCCCCCGCCAGTGACCTGACCGCCCGCATCGCGTCCGCCCTGCGGCGCGAGCGCGGGCGCGCCGGCCTCTCCCTCACGGAGGTCGCGCGTCGCGCGGGCATCGCCAAGTCGACCCTCTCCCAGCTGGAGTCGGGCGGGGGCAACCCGAGCGTCGAGACGCTCTGGGCCCTCGGCGTCGCGCTGGAGGTGCCGTTCAGTCACCTCGTCGACCCGCCACGCACCCCCGTGCGCGTGATCCGCGCGGGCGAGGGCCCCGTCACCCGTTCCGAGCGCGCCGAGTACACGGCCACCCTGCTGGCCACCTGCCCGCCCCACGCCCGCCGGGACATCTTCCGCATCACGGCCGAGCCGGGCGAGCCGCGCCTGTCCGATCCGCACATACCGGGGTCCTCCGAGCACGTCGTCCTCAGCTCCGGCCGCGCGCTCGTCGGCCCCGCCGACGATCCAGCCGAGCTGCTCCCCGGGGACTACGTCACGTATCCCGGGGACGCCCCGCACGTCTTCCGCGCCCTGGAGCCCGGCACCTCGGCGGTGCTGGTCATGGAGCACGTCTGACGAGCGAGCCGCCCGGCTGCCCGACCAGGAGGGGATTCGGCTGGGCGGCCGGGCGGCTCGACACTCCGAGGCTCGGAGCCATCGAGTCCCGGAGGCCCCTGGTGGCACGGTGATCGGTGACGGGCGGCCGATGGCCCGAGACGCCACCCCGGCGCAGTCGAGGTCGCCGAGGTGACGTTCAGGCCCTGGCCGTGATCCTGACCGAATCCGAGCGGGGAGGCGGTCGTCGCCACGGTTCCCCCCAGGTGTGGCCATACTGCCGGCGCGCTCTTTCCCGCCGCTTTCGTGCGATACCCCGTGCGCTTTCCTCCCGTCGCCGTCGCCCTCGTCCCGCCGCTCGCTGTCGGGCGTAACTGCTTATACTGGTTACATGACGGACGTGCCCCGCGGTCTCCCGCTCCGCTCCCACACCGGGGCGCCCTATCGCTTCGACGCCGGGGCGCTCTGCCTGGAGCTGCTGACCACCGGCGGGCCCGGCGCGTTCCGGAGGTACGAGGTGCTGCGCGAGCCCGCCGACGTCGTCGCGTGGGCGGAGCGGTCGAGGCTCGCGCCCACGCCCGAGCTTGCGGTCACCGAGGAGGAGGTGGCGCGGGCCAGGCGGCTGCGTGACGCGCTCTGGCACGTGGTGCTCGACGTGACGGGCACCGAGCCTCCCCCGGATCCGGATTCCCCTTCGGCCCCGCCCTCCCGGCTGGCCGACGCCGTCGCCACGCTGAACGAGGCCGCCGCCGAGCCGCCGTTGGCCCCGGCCCTCGGGCCCGGCCTGTCCCGTGCCTGGGCGGCCGGGCCGGCCAGCGGCACGCGCCTGCTCGCCACCGTGGCGCGCGACGCCGTCGAGCTGCTGACGGGCCCGTTCGCCCACCGCATCAGGGCCTGCGCGGCCGACGACTGCTACCTCACGTACGTCGACACCTCACGCCCCGGCCGCCGCCGTTGGTGCTCGATGGAGCACTGCGGCAACCGCCACAAGGTGCGCACGCACCGCGCCCGCCGCGTCTTCGACCACATCCCCGCCACGGCCCCACCCCCCGAGGAAGGTTGAGCGACCATGCCCCCGACAGGACTGACGCAGGACGCCGGCTGGCAGATCGGCGTCTCCCGCACCCTGCCCCACCCGCTCCCCGTCGTCTGGGACTTCGTCAGCGGACCCGAGGGCCTGGCCCTGTGGCTCGGTCCCGGCGCGGAGCTCACCCCCGAGCGCGGCGCCCCGTACCGGACGAGCACCGGCGTGACGGGCGA
Source organism: Streptomyces sp. 4N509B (assembly GCF_052245655.1). Taxonomy (NCBI): domain Bacteria; kingdom Bacillati; phylum Actinomycetota; class Actinomycetes; order Kitasatosporales; family Streptomycetaceae; genus Streptomyces; species Streptomyces sp. 4N509B. Next base: position 26,688 of record NZ_JBQQBZ010000022.1, on the reverse strand, counting down.
GGTCCGCGGGTACCGCCCCCACGACCGCATCCGCGTCACGCACGGCGCGACCACCGTGCAGGTGGCCGTCAGCGCCGCCGGGGACGGGGAGCGGACGACGCTCCGGTTCCACCAGGAGCGGATGGGCAGCGCCGAGGAGCGTGAACGGCAGCGGGCGCACTGGCGGCACGTGATGGACGAGGTCGCCGCCCGCCTGTGACGGGCCGCCGCCGAGCATCCCGCGCGGCGCACGCGGACGGCGACGCGGACGGGGCACCGACGGTGACGCGGGTCGGGACGTGGGCGGCGACGCGGGCGGCCGGCCCGTCAGGCGTCAGGACGTGCCCGCGTTGACGGTCGCGCTCTCGACCGCGAGGTCCGCCACGTCCGCCTCGTCCATGATCCGCGCGTACGTCCCGTCGTCGATGACCCGCTGCAACGCCTGCTGGAGCGCGTCGACGAGCTCCTCGTTGCCCTGCGGCACCGCGATGCCGTACGGCTCCACGTGGAACTGCTCGTCGGTGAGGGTCAGCCCGGTGGCGTCGAAGTCGGCCAGGACGGCCTCCGCGGAGACGTAGGGGAGGACGACGGCGTCCGCCTCTCCCGTCCGCGCCAGCTCGATCAGCATCTGGGTGTCGTAGCTCCCCGAGAACGGGATCTCCTGCGCACACCCGGCGGTCAGGCTCTCCGTCTCGACGAGCTCCCGCATCTGCGGGGTGTCCCAGCCGGCGACCACCCCGTCGCACAGGTCACCGAGGTCCGACACCTGGCCCGCCCGCCCCTCGCGGACCGCCAGGACGTACCCCGCCTGGAAGTGGTTGACGTAGTCGATCTCTCCCGCGGGGGCGTAGCCGTCCCCGTCGATGAGGCCGGCCATGCCCATGACGCTCTCGCCCGCCGCGGCCATGGTGGCCATCCTGATCTGAAGGTCCTCGTAGGAGGAGTGCTCGTAGACGATCTCCACGCCCAGCAGCTCGCCCATCGCGGCGGCGAGCTCGGGCTCGATGCCGGCCGGCTGGCCGTCCTCGCCCTCCGCGATGATCGGCGAGTCGGAGGTGTTGGCGACGACGACCGTGGTGAGCTCGCCGGCCTGCTGGACGTCGGTCGGCAGCAGGTGGTGCAGCGGCGCGTCGTCGGATCCCGTGCCGTCGTCGGGTCCCGTGCCGCCGTCGGGCCGCTCGTCGTCCTCGTCCGGCGTCCGGTCGCCCTCCGTCTCCAGCGGGGCCGTGGGGTCGTCGGTCGGCTGGTCGCCGGCCTGCGGGCCACCGTCGCCGGAGGAGAGGCTGATCAGCACGGCCACCAGCGTGATCACCGACGCCACGGCGGCGACCGCGACCGCCGCCCTCCGGGCGCGCCGTGTCCGTGCGGCGGCGAGGTCCTGCGGTGAGGCGGCGGGCGGCGCCGTGGTCACGGTGGGCGCGTAGGCCGGCGGCACCGACGACGGTGGCGGTGGCGGTGGCGGTGGGGGCGCGGCGGCCGGGTAGGCCGGTGCCGTGGTCTGCGGCGTGGCTGGTCCCGCCGCTGGTCCCGCCGCTGGTCCCGCCGCTGGTCCCGACGGCGCCGCGGGCATCGGACTGCCGAGCGCGAGCAGGCCGGCCGCGTCCCGCCCCAGCCGTGCCGTCAGCGCCGGCGGCAGCCACAGCCGCACCTCGTCGTCCCGCCCCGCCAGGTCGACGCCGCCGGCCGTCGCCGCGGCCTCCGCGACCTCCGCGGCCTCCGCGACCTCCGTCACCGTCGGCCGCTCGGCGGCGTCCTTGCGCAGGCAACGGGCCGCCAGCTCCCGCAGCGGACCCGACAGCGCGCCCGTCTCGGGACCCAGCTCGGGCTCCTCGTGCAGCACCCGGTACAGCAGCGTGTGGATCGACGGCTCCCCGCCACCGAACGGACCGGTCCCGGTCGCCGCGAACACCAGCACCGCACCGAGCGCGAACACGTCCGTCGCCGCGGTGACCTCCTCGCCGCGGATCTGCTCGGGGGCCATGTAGCCGGGGGAGCCGATCATCGAGCCGGTGCGCGTGGCGACGCTGGCGTCCGCGGCCCGCGCGATGCCGAAGTCGATGACCTGCGGACCCTCCAGGGTGACCATCACGTTGGAGGGCTTGAGGTCCCGGTGGACCAGCCCGCTGCCGTGGATGTCGCGCAGCGCCTGCGCGAGCCAGCCGGCCAGCGGCCACACGGACTCCTGCGGCAGGGGCCCGTGGAGCGAGGTGACGACGGAGTGGAGCGAGGGGCCCGGGACGTATCCGGTGGCGATCCACGGGACCGCCGCCTCGGTGTCGCTGTCCAGCACCGGCGCGGTCCACCGGCCGCCGACCCGCTGGGCCGCCGCCACCTCGCGGCGGAAACGCCGCCGGAACTCGGGGTCTGACGCCCACTCGGCGCGGACGAGCTTGACCGCCGCCGCGCGTCCGTCGGGTGCCCGCCCGAAGAAGACGTCGCCCATTCCACCCGCACCGAGCCGGCCCACCAGGTGGTAGGGCCCGACGGCGACCGGGTCGTTCGGACCGAGAGCCTCCACGTCGTCTCGCCTCCCCCTCCGCGCAACTCACGTCCACCCGTGGGCGCGTGGCGGCCATCCTAGTGACTCGCCCTCACCAGTCCGTTCCCGGCCATACTCCGGTGCGCGCCCGCCCGGCGACGCCCCATCCTGGGGACCGTGAACGACGACCGGGCGAACGGGCGCCACGTGCATCACCCGAGGAAGGCGAACGACGCGAACGTCGCCGACGCGAGCGGGGACGACGAGCGGGAGCCACGGCACCGGATACGCGCCGCCCACACCGCCTCCACCATCACCGTCTACCAGGCGTACCCGCCCGCGATCGGCCTCGCCGCCGCCCGCGACGGACGCTTCCCCAGCCTGTGGAAGCGCGACCGGATGACGTGGATCAAGCCGTCCTTCCTGTGGATGATGTACCGCTGCGGCTGGGCCACGAAGGAGGGACAGGAGACGGTGCTGGCGATCGACGTCAGCCGCGACGGCTTCGACTGGGCCCTGCGCCACGCCTGCCTGTCCCACCACGACCCCCGCCTCGACCCCGACCGGGCCACGTGGCAGCAGCGGCTGCGGCGCTCGCCGGCCCGCGTCCAGTGGGACCCCGAACGCGACCTGCGCCTGCGCCCGTTGCCCCACCGCTCCCTCCAGCTCGGCCTCGGCGGCGAGGCCGCCCGCCGGTACGCGGACGAGTGGATCGTCGCGATCAGGGACGTCACCGCCCTCGCGCGCGAGATCCACGCCCACGTCCGCGCCGACGCCCTCCCTCGCGCCGCCCGCCTGCTGCCGGAGGAACGCCCCTACCCGTACCCGGCCGACGGCGCACCGTTCCCGCCCTAGCCAGGCGGCCCGTGATCACCGAGAATCGCGGGGCAGGAGGGAGCAGGCGTGTCGGAGTTCGCAGAACAGGACGAGCGGGAGCGACGGGACCAGCAGGACCAGAGGGGTCGACGGGGCCGGCTGGAGCGTCGAGTCCCGGGGGATCAGACGGTCCCGGAGGACGGAAGCGGGAACGGGCGCGGGAACGCGGACGGGGACGCGGACGAGGACGGTGAGGGGCGACGGGAGACGCTGCGGCTCGTCCTGGAGTCGATGGTGCCCGAGTTCGGCCCCGGCCTGTTCGCGCTGGTCACGGAGCACGGCCGGCCCACCTTCGCCGGCGCGGCGGGAACGGCCGAGGTCGGGACGGAGCGGCGCATCCAGGCGGATGACCGCTTCCGGATCGGCGGCGTGACGCAGACCTTCGTCGCGGCGCTGGTCCTCCAGTTGGCGGGCGACGGTGGGGCGTTGAGCCTCGACGACACCGTCGAGCGCTGGCTGCCGGGGGCGGTGCCGGGCGGCGAGCGGATCACCGTCGAGCACCTGCTGCGGATGCGCTCAGGGCTGCCGCACCAGGTGCCGGCGCTCCTCGGCGGCCGGCCGGACGGCTCGGTCTACGCGCGCTACCACGCCCCCGAGGAGCTGGTGGCGCGCGCCGTGGCGGCGGGTGCCCGGCACGAGCCCGGCGCACGCCACGCGTACTCCAGCACGAACTACGTCCTGCTGGGCCTCATCGCGGAGCGCGCGACGGGACGGCGGCTCGGCGCCCTGCTGTGGGAGCGGATCTTCGCCCCGCTGGACCTCGACGACACCGACTTCCCCGAGGTGGACCCGCACCTGCGCGGCCCCCACGCCACGGGGTACGCGCGGGTCGCGCTCGGCGCGCCCTACGTCGACCTGACGACCGCGACCCCGTCCCAGGCGTGGGCCGCCGGCGCGATCGTCTCCACCCCCCGCGACGTGGCGCGCTTCCTCGACGCGCTGATGGGGGGCGAGCTGCTGGACAAGGCGGCGTGGGAGGCGATGGCCGACACCACGTCCACGGGCGAGCGGCGCGGCTACGGCATGGGGCTGATGCGCGTGGACCTCCCCGGCGGGGAGGTGGCCTACGGGCACACGGGCGGGGGAGCGCCGGGCTTCGACTGCGTCGCGCTCCGCTCGGAGTCGGGCCGCGCCGTCGTGCTCTACCGCAACGCGATGGACCTGACCAACCCGCTGCCCCTGCACCTGCCGTTCGTCTTCGAGGCGATGTACAGCTGAGGCCGTCACCGTTCAGCTGAGGCCGTCACCGAGCCCGCCGCCCACGACGGAGGTGTCCAGCGCGGGGTAGGGCTCGGGAAGCGGCAGCTTCTCGCCGAGCTTCACGGTGGTCGTCGTCCGGTAACGCGTCTCGTCGGGCACCGGGTCGGTGTGGGCGTAGGCGTGGCCGTCCTCGCGGTTGACCAGCACGTACACGGGGACGCCCGCGGCGGCGTAGGTGCGGTACTTCGGGCCCGTGTCGATCTCGTGGTTGGTGGAGGTGATCTCGCCGACCAAGGCGAGCATGTCGATGGGGTACCAGCCCTGGTGTGCCGCGCGGTACGCCTCGTCGATGTCGGTCGGTTTGCGCCGCTGCACGTAGAAGTCCGGGACGACCAGGTTCCTCGTGCGCTCCCCTCTGCGCCCGCTGCGGTAGCCGTTGCCGAGGCCGGCCAGCGTGATTCCGGCCGAACGGAGCTGGAAGTACAGCTCAGCCGCGCCCTGGTTGTGATCGTCGTCCGGCTGTGGTGGCACGACCACCATCCCCTCGATGCACTCGGGTCGAATCGGCTCTTCCCAGGCCTCTTCGATCGCGATCAACAAGTCGATGGGGTCTCGCTGCGGGCTCTTGGACTCGGTCATGGGCTCAACCAACGGCTGCTCGGCGGTCGTCATCGCTGCCCTCCCTGTCACTTCTGCCAGGCTACGCCCGTGCGGGCTGCCCCAGCAGCATCGTCGGTGCGCCCGCCACACGCGTGAGGATGATCGTGCAGGAGTTCACCCCTTCGAGGCGGAGCTGCGGGCGGAGCTGTTCGGGTGTGACCGGTGAGCCGCGCTTCTTGATCGTGACGGTGCCCACGCCGCGTTCGCGCAGCAGGGCGCGCAGACGTTTCACGTTGAACGGCAGCACGTCGGTGATCTCGTAGGAGCGGGCGAACGGCGTCGGGGGCGGGAGGGTTTCGGTCGTCAGGTAGGCGATGGTGGGGTCCACGAGGTGGGCGTCGAGGCGCTCGGCGAGCTCCGCGACGAGGTGGGCGCGGATGACGGCGCCGTCCGGCTCGTGGAGGTAGCGGCCGGGTGGGCCGACGGGGGCCTCGGGGCCGGTGCCGGTGAGGGTGTGGGAGCCGGGCAGGAGGGTGGCGCGGCGGGGGCCCGCCGCCTCCCGGGTGCCGAACCAGAGCACGGCCTCCTTGACGTCGCCCTCGTGGGAGACCCACTCGGCCTCGGAGCTCTCGGCCGGGATCGCCGCGTGCGGCAGGCCGGGGGCCACCTTCAGCGCCGCCACCGGCACCCGGCGGGCCAGGTCGACGGCCAGGGAGAGGGGCGGGGTGTACGCCTCGGGGTCGAAGGTGCGGCCGCGCGCGCCGCGCCGGGCGGGGTCGACGAAGAGCGCGTCTTGGCCGGCGAGGTCGGCGTCCCCGAGCTCGGCGGCGTCGGCGCGGCGGACGGTGACGCGGTCGGCCAGGCCGAGCGCCGCCGCGTTGGCCTCGGCGACGGAGCAGGTCAGCGGGTCGCGGTCGAGGGCGAGGACGGTCAGCCCGGCGCGGGCCAGGGCGATGGCGTCGCCGCCGACGCCGCAGCACAGGTCGACGACGCTGCGGACGCCGAGCGCCGCGAGGCGCCGCGCCCGCCACGCGGCGACGGGAGCGCGGGTGGCCTGTTCGACGCCGTCGGCCGTGAAGTACATCCGCGCCGCGTCCGGCGCGCCGAACTTCGCCACCGCGCGTTGCCGCAGCCGGGCCTGGGCGATGGCGGCGGTGACGAGCTCGGCGGGGTGGTGGCGGCGCAGGCGGGTGGCGGCGGCCAGTTCGTCGGAGGGGGTGAGGTCCCGCAGCTCTGCGAGGAGTTGCTGGCCGGTCGGGGTCAGCAGCTGGGGGAGGGCGCCGGGGGGCGGGGAGGGGGATGCGGCCACGCGGGTCATTCTGCCGGGACGTCCGGGGCGGGCTGCCGGGGAGCGCCCTCCGGGGATGGCAGCATCCCGAATCATGAGGATTATCCTACAAATAGGACAAAATGATCGTCATGCTTCACGCGGGCACCGGCCTCATGCCGCCCGCCGTGCCCGGGGCGTGCTGCGGCGGGCCGCGACGCTCCTCGTGGCCTGGGCGGCGACGCTCCAGGGCATCGGGGCGGTCCACGCCCGTCAGGCGTCCCTCGACGGGCCCGACCTCGCCCCCGTGGCCCAGCCCCTGGCCCGCACGGCCGCCGAGGGCCCCGCGCTGCCGCCCGTGCCCTACGCGTTGGACGCCCTGCCGCCCTTCGCCCCCGCCGCGCGGTCGGCGAGCCTCCCGCTCGACGTGTCGCGTCAACGGGCGCGCATCGCGTCACGCAACGCCGCCAGCGCGCTCTCCGCGTACGCCGACCGGCTCGCGCGCGCCGAGAAGCGTCGGGTCGCCGCCGTCGAGACCTGGGGCCTGCGGCGCACCCCGCTGATCCCCCCCGACCCGCCCGACGCCGAGGACCTGCGCCCGCTGAGAACCGAGCCCGGCCACGTCAGGGGCGAGGGTCTGCCGGCGGTCATCACCCGCGTCCCGACCGACGACAAGGTCGTGTTCCTCACCATCGACGACGGCGCCGAGAAGGACCCCGACCTGCTGCGGATGCTGCGCGAACTCCAGATCCCGTTCTCCGGCTTCCTCAGCCACGACTCCGTCGGCGAGGACTACGGCTACTTCCGCGAGGCGCACGCCGACGGCGCCGCCATGCACAACCACTCGGTCAACCACCTGGAGATGCCCACGCTCGGCTACGCGGAGCAGAAGCGTGAGATCTGCGACCAGCAGGAACGGCTCGAACGTGAGATCGGCGAGCGGCCCACCCTCTTCCGCCCGCCGTACGGGGCCTACGACCGCGACACGCTGCGCGCCGCCGCGGCCTGTGGGGTGGAGGTGGTGCCGCTGTGGACGCAGGAGGCGTTCGCCGACCGGATCGAGTGGGCGTACCCGGACCGGAAGCTGCGTCCGGGGGACATCATCCTCACCCACTTCCGGGGGAAGGGTGAGTGGGACGACGGCGGCGAGGGGGACATGACGGACATGCTGCGCCGGCTGGTGGACACCGTCACCCGACAGGGCTTCTCCGTCGCGCGCCTTGAGGACTACCTGCCCTGAGCCGCCTGAGCTGCCCTGACGCGCCGTGACACCCCGCGCGGGTCAGGCCCGGACGGATCCCGGGCCGCGGCGCGTCGGCGCGTGTCGGGATGTCGGGGGGCGGGCGTGTCGCCGTGGGAAGGGCGTGAGCGGCGGCGGGCGGCCACGCGAACGCCCGCGTGAGCCCGCGTGTGACCGTGGAGCCCGGTGCGTCCGACCGGCGCGCGCCGTCCCGCGTCAGCCGCGCCACGCCCCGGGCGCCTGGCACTCTAGTTGACTGAGTGCTAACGGCGGCCTAGTCTCGACGCTGGCACTCTCCATAGAGGAGTGCCAGCCAACGTGCGATGGGCGGATCCGGCACCCGCGACGACGGGTCCACCAGGTCGCCGTTCGTTCCTGACACCAAGACCCCGCGAGATCTCCGAAGGGGGAGGTCGGATCGTGACGACCACCAGTTCCAAGGTTGCCATCAAGCCTCTTGAGGACCGCATCGTGGTCCAGCCGCTCGACGCCGAGCAGACCACGGCCTCGGGCCTGGTCATCCCTGACACCGCCAAGGAGAAGCCCCAGGAGGGCACCGTCCTGGCCGTGGGCCCGGGCCGCTTCGAGGACGGCAACCGCCTGCCGCTCGACGTCAAGGTCGGCGACATCGTGCTGTACAGCAAGTACGGCGGTACCGAGGTGAAGTACAACAACGAGGAGTACCTCGTTCTCTCGGCCCGCGACGTGCTCGCGATCATCGAGAAGTGATCGCCTCGTAGCACGAGCGCGACAGGCGCAAGCCCAGAAGCACACCGCGCCCCGGGCCCGCGTCCGGTTCCCCGGACGGCTGGGGCTGGGGCGCGGCCCTCGTTGCGGGCCGGGCGCGGACAGCAGGCAGCGACAAGGGACCACACGGACCACAGGGACCAGAGGGAACCAGAGGGACTAGGGGACACGACCCATGGCGAAGATCCTGAAGTTTGACGAGGACGCGCGGCGCGCCCTCGAGCGCGGCGTGAACAAGCTCGCCGACACGGTGCGCGTGACCATCGGCCCCAAGGGCCGCAACGTCGTCATCGACAAGAAGTTCGGCGCTCCGACGATCACCAACGACGGCGTCACCATCGCCCGGGAGATCGAGACCGAGGACCCGTACGAGAACCTCGGCGCCCAGCTGGTGAAGGAGGTGGCGACCAAGACCAACGACATCGCGGGTGACGGCACCACCACCGCCACCGTGCTGGCCCAGGCGCTCGTCCGCGAGGGTCTGCGCAACGTCGCCGCCGGCGCCTCCCCGTCCGGTCTGAAGCGCGGCATCGACGCGGCCGTCGCGGCCATGGCCGACGACCTGCGCGCCTCCGCCCGCCCCATCGACTCCAAGGAGGACATCGCCGCCGTCGCCGCGCTGTCCGCCCAGGACAAGCAGGTCGGCGAGCTGATCGCCGAGGCGATGGACAAGGTCGGCAAGGACGGTGTGATCACCGTCGAGGAGGCGCAGACCTTCGGCCTGGAGCTCGACTTCACCGAGGGCATGGCCTTCGACAAGGGGTACCTCTCGCCGTACATGGTCACCGACCAGGAGCGGATGGAGGCCGTCCTGGAGGACCCGTACATCCTGATCCACCAGGGCAAGATCTCCTCCATCCAGGACCTGCTGCCGCTGCTGGAGAAGATCATGGCGGCCGGCTCCTCGCGGCCGCTGCTGGTCATCGCCGAGGACGTCGAGGGCGAGGCCCTGTCCACCCTCGTGGTCAACAAGATCCGCGGCACCTTCAACTCGGCGGCCGTGAAGGCCCCCGGCTTCGGCGACCGCCGCAAGGCGATGCTCGGTGACATGGCCACCCTCACCGGCGGCACCGTGATCTCCGAGGAGGTCGGCCTCAAGCTCGACCAGGCCGGTCTCGACGTGCTGGGCTCCGCCCGCCGCGTCACCATCACCAAGGACGACACCACGATCGTCGACGGTGCCGGCAAGTCCGAGGACATCGAGGCCCGGGTCGCCCAGATCAAGGCCGAGATCGAGAGCACCGACTCCGACTGGGACCGCGAGAAGCTCCAGGAGCGCCTCGCGAAGCTGGCCGGCGGCGTGTGCGTGATCCGGGTCGGCGCCGCCACCGAGGTGGAGCTGAAGGAGCGCAAGCACCGTCTGGAGGACGCCATCTCCGCCACCCGCGCCGCGGTGGAGGAGGGCATCGTCGCCGGCGGTGGCGCCTCGCTGGTGCACTCGGCGAAGGTGCTGGCCGACGGCCTCGGCCGCGAGGGTGACGAGGCCACGGGTGTGGCGATCGTCCGCCGCGCCGCCGTCGAGCCGCTGCGCTGGATCGCGGAGAACGCCGGCCTGGAGGGCTACGTCATCACCTCCAAGGTGGGCGAGCTGGAGAAGGGCCAGGGCTTCAACGCCGCCACCGGCGAGTACGGCGACCTGGTGAAGGCCGGCGTCATCGACCCGGTGAAGGTCACCCGCTCGGCCCTGGAGAACGCGGCGTCGATCGCCTCCCTGCTGCTCACCACCGAGACCCTGGTGGTGGAGAAGAAGGAGGAGGAGCCGGAGTCCGGCGGCCACGGCCACGGGCACGGCCACGCGCACTGAGCGCGCGTCCTCCCCGCGCGTTCTGCCGAACGTCGCTCAGCGGGCCCCGTCGACCGCCCTCGCGGTGGTGGACGGGGCCCGTTCGCGTGCCGCCGCGCCGCTGCCCGGACGGCCCGGGGCTACGGCTCCAGCACGCCGATCTGGGTGAGCAGCCCGAGCTGGTCCCAGTTCCACCAGCCCTCCACGATCCGTCCGCTGTCGTCGAATCGGAAGGTCGTGTGCCCGCTGGTGTTCACCGGTCGGCCCGTGGGCTCCAGGCCCTCGTAGGCGCCGCGGTGGCTGCCCACGGCGGTCCACCGCGTCGTCACCAGGTCCCCCTCGGCGACCTGACTCTCCACGCGCATCGTCGGTCCGAAGGCCCTGACGTGGCGCTCGGCGTTCTCCCTGGCCTCCGCGTGGTCGCGGGTCCGGGTCTGGCCGGCGGCGGCGGAGGGGAGGGCGTCGTGCTCGGTGTACTCGGGGTGGAAGAGCTCCTCGAACAGGTCGACGCGGCGCTCGTTGACCAGCTCCTCGAAGAACCGCCGGGCGGCCGTCTTGTTGAGCTGGTCGTCCCTGACCACGTCGAGGTCGGTGAAGCGTGGCGGCGCGTCACACAGCTTCACCATGTCCTGGTAGATGAGGTCCGTCTCGGGGAGTCGGGAGTTGGCCATCGCCTCCTCGTACGAGGGGAACTCGACGATCTCCACCACGTGGTAGGGGTCGGACCGGTCCTGGCCGACGATGGTGTGGGTCGCGGTGCGCTTGCCCTGGGTCGCGACGACCCAGTCGTCCATGAGCCGGTTCAGCTCCTCGACCCGGTGCGTTGTGCAGTCGATGATCTGTACGAATGACATGGCTGGCGCTCCTGTGCGGATGCGGTCTCCTCCAGCCTAGTCAGATGACTCGCTTGTCGCATATGCCCGTTTCACTGCGCGGACTCGGTGGGCTCGGTCGACTCGGGGGGCCGCGCCTCGCCCGTCGGCTCGGCCGGTCGGGACCGCCGCGGGCCGTAGCGCCGCCCCGCGCGGGAGGAGACGCCGCCGAGCGCGCCACGCGGCAGCAGCTTCGCCGCCCCCATCAGCGTCTTGTAGCGCGCGCTCGGTATGCACACGGTCCGCCCACGCTCCAGGGCCTTCATCCCCGCGTCGACCACCCGGTCGGCGTCCAGCCACATCCAGCCGGGGATGGAGTCGGTGCGCATGCCGGCCCGCTGGTGGAACTCGGTGCGGACGAAGCCAGGACACAGGGCCAGCAGGCGCACGCCGCTGCCGGCCAGGTCGCGGGCCGCCCCCTGGGTGAACTGCACGACCCAGGCCTTGGACGCGCCGTAGGTGCCGCGCGGCAGGAAGGCGGCGACGGAGGCGACGTTGACCACCGAGCCGCGCCCGCGCTCGCGCATGCCCTCGGCCGCGGCCGACGTCAGGCGCAGCACCGCCTCGCAGTGGAGCGTGAGCATCCGCAGCTCGTCGGCGACGGGAATCCGCAGGTAGCTGCCCTTCAGGCCGAAGCCCGCGTTGTTGACCAGGAGGTCCACCGGGCGGGAGCGGTCGCTCAGCCGCTCCTCGACGGCCGCGATGCCCTCCTCGGTGGTCAGGTCGGCCACCAGCACGGTGGCCTCGACGCCGTGTCGGTCGTGCAGCTCGGCCGCCTGTCGCCGCAGCGCGTCGGCGGACCGTGAGACCAGCACCAGGTCGTGCCGGTCGCGCGCCAGCCGCCGGGCGAAGGCGGCGCCGATGCCGGCGGTGGGTCCCGTCACCAATGCTGTCGTCATACGGCTGACGGTAGCCGGTCGGGGCGCGCCGACACGCGACCGCCCACCGGGCCGCCCGGGCCGACCGGCGGCGGGGGCCCGGCCCGGGGTCGGGCGCGGGAGCGGGGTGGGGTGGGTCGGCTGGTGCTCCTAACGGTCGGAGACGCCGTGTGCCCGTGCCTCCGCGGGCAGGGGCCGTCCGGGGGAGGTGTCGGCGTGCGCGGTCTCGGCGCGCGGGCTCGGTCGCGTGGCGGCGGACGCGCTCGCGTGGGCGCGCGCCAGGTCACGGCGGCCGCGGCCGAGCAGCTCCTCTCGCTCGTCCTCGGTCAGCCCGCCCCAGACGCCGTACGGCTCGCGGACGGACAGCGCGTGCGCGGCACACTCCGCCCGCACCGGACACCGCATGCACACCTCCTTCGCGGCCTCCTCACGTGCGCTGCGGGCCGCGCCCCGTTCTCCCTCGGGGTGGAAGAAGAGCGAACTGTCCACGCCGCGGCAGGCGGCGAGCAGCTGCCAGTCCCACAGATCGGCGTTCGGGCCGGGGAGCCGGGAGAAATCTGCCATGAGTCCTGTGTCCCATCGAAGCGAATGGATAGGGATCGGGATCGGATGGGGCTGCTGTAAATATGACTACCCGCCGAATATAGTCCCTACCGCTCGCATATGGGCAATAGGTAAGAAATGGGATAAGGAGGATGTCGCATCGTGTGCGTTCGATGGACGGATGGAGGTCCCGCCAGGGTGATGGGTTGATCACGTAGAGTGCCTGTGGCAGGGGGTAGTCGCCCGTAACTCTTTCGGGTGACCGTCGTTGAGAGGGCGAAGGCGGTTGACGCGGACAAAAGCCCCCAGGTGGGGTCGGGGCTGTCAACCGCACCGGTGACGACTGATCAACTGATCAACCTGCCAGGAGGCTCACGGTGATGCGCATCAGCTGTGGAGGGCGCTCATGACTTCCGTCCTCGTCTGCGACGACTCCCCGCTCGCCCGGGAGGCGCTCCGCCGCGCGGTCGCGACCGTGCCCGGCGTCGAGCGGGTCACGACGGCGGCCAACGGCGAGGAGGTCCTCCGCCGCTGGGGCGCCGACCGCTCCGACCTCATCCTGATGGACGTCCGGATGCCGGGCCTCGGCGGCGTCGAGACCGTCCGCCGACTGCTCTCGGCCGACCCGGGTGCCCGCATCATCATGCTCACCGTGGCCGAGGACCTCGACGGCGTCGCGCTCGCGGTCGCCGCCGGCGCCCGCGGCTACCTGCACAAGGACGCCTCGCGCGCCGAGCTGCGCGCCACGGTGACCCAGGCCCTGGCCGACCCCACGTGGCGGCTGGCGCCGCGCCGGCTGCGCTCCTCCGACATGGGAGCCGCGCCGACGCTGACCGCGCGTGAGATCCAGGTGCTGGAGGGCATGAGCCACGGCCGGTCGAACGCGGAGATCGGCCGCGAGCTCTTCCTCTCGGAGGACACGGTCAAGACCCACGCCCGTCGGCTCTTCAAGAAGCTCGGCGCCTCGGACCGTGCCCACGCCGTGGCCCTCGGTTTCCGATGGGGCCTCGTGCGGTAGCGGCGGCGGGTCGACGGTCCGCGCCCGGTCCGCGCGCCCGGTCGGGTGTCGGCGCGCCGGGCCACCCCGTCCGGCGTGTCGCGTCGCCGCGTCGCGGTCGCGTGTCACGTTCGTGTGTCCGTGCGGCGTCGGTGTGTCACAGCTTTGTCAGGGCCGCGCCGCGTTCCACACCGGGCGGAAACATCGGGACCGGGCCGCCCACGACGCCGGCGATCCACCCGTCCGACCAGGTCGGACGCCTGTCCGACACCGCCAGGGGCCCGTCCGGTCGACGCACCGGACGGGCCCCTGGCGTGCGCGGCTGGTGACGGCGACCGCAGGAGTTTCGCGAGTGTCGCATGCTTGAATGCATGACGCTGCTTGGGGACGAGTCGGCCAGGTGTGAGGGGAGGGCACAGACCAATGCCCCGTAACACGCCCAGCCCGAGCGACGCACGTGAGGTAGGGGACGCACGTCGCGCGGATAACGCTTCGGTGCACAACTCCGCCCGGACCGGTCCACCACGCGCCGGGTCGGTGCACGATGGTCCGATGCGCGATGACGAGAGCAGGGGAATCGGCACGCTCGTTCATCGCGCCGCCGGGGGGGACGCCGAGGCCACGCACGAGCTGCTCGCCCACGTGCACCCGCTCGCGGTCCGGTACTGCCGGCGCCGGCTGGCGCGCCTGCCGGGAGAGGCCCGGCACTTCGTGGACGACCTCGCGCAGGAGGTCTGCCTGGCGGTGCTGTGCGCGCTGCCGCGCTACCGGGACACCGGTCGTCCGTTCGACGCCTTCGTCGTCGCCATCGCCCAGCACAAGGTCGCCGACCTCCAGCGGGCGGCGCTGCGCCATCCCGGCATCTGGGCCGTGCCCTCCGACGAGATGCCCGAGTGGCCCGACGAGGCGCTCGGCCCCGAGGAGCGGGCCCTGGCCAGCAGCGACGCCGAGTGGGCCAGGAAGCTGCTCGCCGCGCTCCCGCGCCACCTGCGCGAGCTCGTGCTGCTACGGGTGGCCGTGGGCCTGACGGCGGAGGAGACCGGACAGGTCCTCGGCATGTCGCCCGGCGCCGTCCGCGTCGCCCAGCACCGCGCCCTCACCCGCCTGCGTGCCCTGGCCACGATGCCGTAGCCGCGCCGCCCCGGGCCCGGCGTCCGTGGCGGTGGCCCGCCGTGCCCACGCACGGGCCCGAGCGCGGGCGCGGGCCGGGCGGACGCCGGGGACGACGGGCTCGGGCGCGCCCACCGTCGTCGGGGCCGTAGCATGGACAGCCCGCCGGGCACAACGGGCAGGCGGTGCGGGACACGCGGACACGGCGGCACACCGACGACGTGGACGAGCGGGCGAGGCGCGGAAGGGCGAGGCTGTTCGATGACCAGTGACGTAGCGGGAGTGCCGGAGAAGTTCGCGGCGCTCGGTCTGACCTTCGACGACGTGCTGCTGCTGCCCGGCGCCGCCGACCTCGCGCCGGGCGACATCGACACCTCCACGCGGCTGTCGCGGAACGTCCGGATCAACATCCCGCTGATCTCGGCCGCCATGGACAAGGTCACCGAGGCGCGCATGGCCATCGCCATGGCGCGGCAGGGCGGTGCCGGCGTCCTCCACCGCAACCTGTCGATCGAGGACCAGGCCGCCCAGGTGGACCGGGTCAAGCGCTCGGAGTCGGGCATGGTCACCGACCCGATCACCATCCGGCCGGACGCCACCCTCAGGGAGGCCGACGAGCTCTGCGGCCGGTTCCGCATCAGCGGCGTCCCCGTCACCGACGACGCCGGGAAGCTGCTGGGCATCGTCACCAACCGCGACATGGCGTTCGAGCTGGACCGCTCCCGCCAGGTCCGCGAGGTGATGACGCCGATGCCGCTGGTCACCGGCCAGGTCGGCGTCTCCGGCGAGGCCGCGATGGAGCTGCTGAGGCGGCACAAGATCGAGAAGCTGCCGCTGGTCGACGGCGAGGGCCGGCTGCGCGGCCTGATCACCGTGAAGGACTTCGTCAAGGCCGAGAAGTACCCGAACGCCGCGAAGGACGCCGAGGGCCGCCTCATCGTGGGCGCGGCGGTCGGCGTCGCGGGCGAGGCGTACGACCGGGCGCAGGCCCTCATCGAGGCCGGCGCCGACTTCATCGTCGTGGACACGGCCCACGGCCACTCCCGCCTCGTCGCCGACATGGCCGCCAAGATCAAGTCCAACACCGACCGCGTCGACGTCATCGCGGGCAACGTCGCCACCCGCGACGCGGCGCAGGCGCTGGTCGACGCCGGGGTGGACGGCATCAAGGTCGGCGTCGGCCCGGGGTCCATCTGCACCACCCGCGTCGTGGCCGGCATCGGCGTGCCGCAGGTCACCGCGATCTACGAGGCGTCGCTCGCCGCCCGCGCCGCGGACATCCCCGTCATCGGCGACGGCGGCCTCCAGTACAGCGGCGACATCGCCAAGGCCCTGGTCGCCGGCGCCGACACCGTGATGCTCGGCAGCCTGCTCGCCGGCTGCGAGGAGTCCCCCGGCGAGCTGATGTTCATCAACGGCAAGCAGTTCAAGTCCTACCGCGGCATGGGCTCCCTCGGCGCGATGCGCTCGCGCGGCGAGCAGCGCTCGTACTCCAAGGACCGGTACTTCCAGGACGAGGTCGCCGACGACGACAAGCTCGTCCCCGAGGGCATCGAGGGCCAGGTGCCCTACCGCGGCCCGCTGTCCTCCGTGGTCCACCAGCTCGTGGGCGGCCTGCACCAGTCGATGTACTACCTCGGTGGCAGGACCGTCTCCGACATCAAGGAGAAGGGCCGCTTCGTGCGGATCACCGCGGCGGGGCTGAAGGAGAGCCACCCGCACGACATCCAGATGACGACCGAGGCACCGAACTACTCGCGGCGCTGACGCCGGCCGCGCGGACCGTGGGGCCGGGCACCGCCTGCCGGCGCCCCGCCGCGCCGCCGCGCGCCCGGCCCCCTGCCTGCCGGCCCGCCCCCGACGGCGCCGCCGGCCACGCACCAACGCCCCCCGGTGAGGACCGGGGCGTGCGAACCCACCGGAGGTGGACACGTGACTGAGATCGAGATCGGGCGCGGCAAGCGCGGGCGGCAGGCGTACGCCTTCGACGACATCGCCGTGGTGCCCAGCAGGCGGACCCGCGACCCGAAGGAGGTCTCGATCGCCTGGCAGATCGACGCCTACCGCTTCGAACTGCCGTTCCTCGCCGCGCCCATGGACTCGGTGGTCTCGCCGGAGACCGCGATCCGCATAGGGCGCTTCGGCGGGCTCGGCGTGCTGAACCTGGAGGGTCTGTGGACCCGGTACCAGGATCCCGAGCCGCTGCTCGCGGAGATCGTCGACCTCGACCCGGTCGACGCCAACCGCCGCCTCCAGGAGATCTACGCCGCCCCCGTGCGCGAGGAGCTGATCGTCGAGCGCATCCGCGAGGTGCGGGCGGCGGGCGTGGTCACCGCGGCGGCGCTGTCGCCGCAGCGGACCGCGCAGTTCTCGAAGGCGGTCATCGACGCGGGCGTGGACATCTTCGTCATCCGCGGCACCACCGTCTCGGCCGAGCACGTGTCCTCGGCGGCCGAGCCGCTCAACCTCAAGCAGTTCATCTACGAGCTCGACGTGCCGGTGATCGTCGGCGGCTGCGCCACGTACACCGCCGCGCTGCACCTGATGCGCACGGGCGCGGCGGGCGTCCTCGTCGGCTTCGGCGGCGGCGCCGCCCACACCACGCGGAACGTGCTCGGCATCCAGGTGCCGATGGCCACCGCCGTGGCGGACGTGGCCGCCGCCCGCCGGGACTACCTCGACGAGTCCGGCGGCCGGTACGTGCACGTCATCGCCGACGGCGGCGTGGGCTGGTCGGGCGACCTGCCGAAGGCGATCGCCTGCGGCGCCGACGCGGTGATGATGGGCTCCCCGCTGGCCAGGGCCACCGACGCCCCCGGGCGCGGGCACCACTGGGGCATGGAGGCGGTCCACGAGGAGCTGCCGCGCGGCGAGAAGGTGCGGCTGGGGACGGTCGGCACCACGGAGCAGGTCCTCACCGGGCCCTCGCACACGCCGGACGGCTCGATGAACTTCTTCGGCGCGCTGCGCCGGGCGATGGCGACGACCGGGTACTCGGAGCTCAAGGAGTTCCAGCGGGTGGAGGTCACCGTCGCCCCGTCGCGATGACGGCGACCCCCACCCCCGAGACCCACCCCTGACCGCCCCCGGCCCGCCCCGGCCGGGGGCGGTCAGCGCTGGCGGCGCCAGGGGCCGGTGACGGCCAGCAGGACGCCCGGCTCCTGGATGCTGGCGTACAGCGTCTGGCCGTCGGGGGAGAAGGTCACCCCGGCGAACTCGCTGAACTCCGGCGCGGCCTCGGTGCCGACGTTCAGCTCGTTGCGCGCCAGCGGGAAGGTGCGGCCGTCGCCGGCCGCGCCGATGAGGTGCTGGAGGCCCTCGCCGTCCTCGGCCAGGATCAGTCCGCCGTACGGGGAGACCGTGATGTTGTCCGGCCCGTCGGCGTGCTCGGTCCCGGACGGGTCGGTGGTGACGCCGAAGCGGACGGTGAGGGTGACGGTGCGGCGTCGGGGGTCGTAGAACCACACCTGCCCGTCGTGCGGGGTGCCGGGGCTGTCCTCGGCTCGGGCGTAGGACGAGACGAAGTACGCGCCGCCGTCGCCCCACCACATGCCCTCCAGCTTCCGCGCGCGGGTGACGCGGCCGTCGCGGAACTGCTCGCGCAGCGGCGTGTCGCGGGCGTCGCGGTCGGGGACGTCGATCCAGTCCACGCCGTGGACGGTGCCGACGCGAGTGGCGCGGGAGAGGTCGTCGACGAAGCGGCCACGGTCGTCGACGCAGCGGAACGCCTGGAGCGCGCCCGCGTCGTCGGGCAGGGAGCCGAGCCGGCCCCGGCCGTGGCGGAAGCCGCGCGGCGGCGTCCAGCGGTAGAGCAGGCCGTTCGGCTCGTCCGCGTCCTCCGTCAGGTAGAGGTGGCCGCGGTGCGGGTCCACGACGACGGCCTCGTGGGCGAAGCGGCCCAGCGCCCTGATCGGCTCCGGGTCGCGGCAGGCGTCGCGGTCGTGGGGGTCGACCTCGAAGACGTAGCCGTGGTCGCGCGTCATGCCCGCCTCGCCGGCGCGGTCCTCGGTCTCCTCGCAGGTCAGCCACGTCTCCCACGGGGTGGTGCCGCCGGCGCAGTTCGTGGAGGTGCCGGCGATGGCGACCCACTCGGTCACCGGCCCGCCGTCGCGCGGTATCTCGACGACGGTGCATCCGCCGGCCGCCGCCGGGTCGTAGACCAGGCCCTCGGCCAGCGGCACCGGGTGCTCCCAGTCCGCGCGGGGGCCGTCGAGCTCGTGGTTGACGACGAGCAGGTCGCGTCCGTCGCGGCCGGCGAAGGTGCCGGTGCCGTCGTGCTTGGTCGGGGTGGGCTCACCGGACTCCAGCGTCGTGCGGCCCGCCCAGTTCACGACGCGGTAGCGGAAGCCCTCCGGCAGCGACAGCACGCCCTCGGGGTCGGGGAGCAGCGGGCCGTAGCCGAGGCCCGCGCCGGGTCCGCCCGTGGCGGCGGACTCGCCGAGCGCCCCGGGGGCGGTGGCGAGGGCGCCGACGCTGCCGGTCAGGGCCACGCCCGCGGTCGCGGCGGAGCGCCGCACGAACTGTCGACGGCTGAGTGGCATCACTGCCTCCAAGGTCACCGGTGGACGAGACGGCCTCACCCTGCCGCCGCGCGGTCAACACCGCTGGCCCCTCCGGTTGAACAGCCGCCGAACCCCGGCGAACAGGCGCGCGGGCCTCAGAGCCGGTGGGCGGCACCGGCGGGTGTGGCGCCGCGCGTGTCGAGCAGCAACTGCGCCTTGGCGGCCAGGCCCTGGAGATCGTAGACGCTGTGCGGCTGGAGCAGCAGCGTGAGATCGGCGGCGGCAGCGGCCTCGTGGGGCGTTCCGGCCCGCGACACGGGGCGGCCGGCGACCCGCCAGGCCGGCACGTGGGGGTCGTGGAAACTCAGCTCGGCGCCGAGGGCCGCGAGCCGTTCCGCGACCTCGCGGGCCGCCGCGCTCGCGGGTCCCGGCAGGTCGGGGCGGGTGGTGACGCCCAGCAACAGGACGCGCGCGCCTCGGGCTGATTTGCCGTGTTCGTTCAGCAGCTGCGCGGCCCGGCGGGTCACGTAGCGTGGCATCCGGTCGTTGATCTCGGTGGCCAGGCCGACCAGGCGCAGCCGCCCTCCGGGGTTCACCGGGCCGGGTTCGGCGTCCGTTGGCGTGCCCGGCGCGGCGTCCGCGTCGGCCGCCGCGCCCGGTCCGGGGCGGGGCACGGAGGGGCCCGACGGGCCCTCGCCGAGGGCCCACGGGCCGGCCTCGACGCAGCGCAGCACGTCCCACAGATCGATCCCACGATCGTGGCAGAGCGCGGCCATCTCGTTGACGAGGGCGGTGGTGACGTGGCGGGCGTTGACCGTCAGCGCCAGCGCGGCCTCGGCCTCCGCGAGGCCGCGCGCCCGCACCACCTTGGCGGTGAGCCGGCCGTAGAACGCGGCGGCGGCCTCGACGCAGGCGGGGGTGAGGCCGCCGATGACGCGGGGGGCCCGACTGAGGGGGCCCGCCGGGCGCGGCGCGCACGCGAGGTGGAAGTCCCGTCCGGCGGTGAGTCCCGAGCCGGCCTCCAGCAGGGGGCGCAGCACGTCGCGGGTGGTGCCGGGGGCGCCGGCGGCCTCCAGCACGACGAGGGTCCGCGGGCGCAGGCGCGGCGCGAGGGCGCGGGCGGCCTGCTCGACGGGGGAGCAGACCAACGCGGTGCGCACTCGCGCCAGTTCGGCGGGCTCGCTGGTGGCGGTGAAGCCGCGGGCGAGCATCCGGCGCAGCTCCGCGGCGGCGAGGCAGCCGTCGGCGGGCGGGCGGCCGGCGGCGAGCGCGGCGGCCTCGCGCGGGTCGGGGGTGAAGCCGACCGTGGGGACGGCGGCGGCGGTCGCGGCCTGTGCGGCGGGCAGCCCCAGGGGGCCCAGGCCGAGGACGGCGAGATCGGCGGGCATGCGGTACGGCTCCCTCCGCTGAGGGGACGAAAGGCGTCGGGCGGACGGTGGCAGATGGACGGGTGTGAGCGGGTGGGACGGTTGTGCCGATCAGCTTAGGGGTCTATATGACAGATTGGGTGGATTGTTCCTCGCATGGGGCGGGTGGCGCGCCAAACCTGGCGTTTTGAGGGAGCATCGTTGGGGGAGATCCGTTGACCTGATGAGCCGATCAAACGGGTAGATCAGGAGAACCATCCACAAGCGTGCGCGGGAGGCAGCGGTGAGAACGGCGGCGATGGGGCCGAACGACAGGACCGAGGCACTTGCCCGGATGGCGGAACGGGAGCTCGACGTCCTGGTCGTCGGGGGCGGCGTGGTCGGCGCGGGCACCGCCCTGGACGCCGTCACGAGGGGCCTGAGCACCGGACTGGTCGAGGCCAGGGACTGGGCGTCGGGCACCTCCAGCAGATCCAGCAAGCTCATCCACGGCGGCCTGCGCTACCTGGAGATGCTCGACTTCGGCCTCGTCCGCGAGGCCCTGAAGGAGCGTGGCCTGCTGCTGGAGCGGATCGCCCCGCACCTGGTCAAGCCCGTCCCGTTCCTCTATCCCCTCCAACACCGCGCCTGGGAGCGGCTCTACGCCGGCACGGGCGTGGCCCTCTACGACACCATGGCCCTCTCCTCGGGACACGGCCGCGGCCTGCCCCGGCACCGGCACCTCAGCCGCCGCCGCGCGCTGCGCGTCGCGCCCTGCCTGCGCAAGGACTCCATGGTCGGCGCCCTCCAGTACTACGACGGGCAGGTGGACGACGCCCGCTTCGTCGCCACTCTCGCCCGCACCGCCGCCGGGTACGGGGCACACGTGGCGAACCGCGCCCGCGTCGCGGAGTTCCTGCGCGAGGGCGAGCGGGTCGTCGGCGCCCGCGTGGAGGACCTGGAGCACGACGGCGGCATGTACGAGATCCGCGCCCGGCAGGTCGTCAACGCCACCGGCGTGTGGACCGACGACACCCAGGCCATGATCGCCGAGCGGGGCCAGTTCCACGTCCGCGCCTCCAAGGGCATCCACCTCGTCGTGCCCAAGGACCGCATCCACTCCTCCACCGGCCTCATCCTGCGCACGGAGAAGAGCGTCCTGTTCGTCATCCCGTGGGGCCGCCACTGGATCGTCGGCACCACCGACACGCCGTGGGACCTCGACAAGGCCCACCCGGCCGCCTCCAGCGCCGACATCGACTACCTGCTGGAACACGTCAACGAGGTGCTCGCCCTGCCCCTGACCCGCGACGACGTCGAGGGCGTCTACGCCGGGCTGCGCCCGCTGCTGGCCGGCGAGTCCGACGCCACCAGCAAGCTCTCGCGCGAACACACCGTGGCCCACCCCGTGCCGGGCCTGGTCGTCGTCGCGGGCGGGAAGTTCACGACGTACCGGGTGATGGCCAAGGACGCGGTCGACGCGGCGGTCCACGGCCTCGACCAGCGGGTCGCCGACTGCTGCACGGAGGAGGTGCGGCTGGCCGGCGCCGAGGGATACCACGCGCTGTGGAACGCCCGCGCCCGCATCGCCGCCCGCGCCGGGCTGCACGAGGCCAGGATCGAGCACCTGCTCAACCGCTACGGCTCACTGACGGAGGAGGTGCTCGACCTGATCACCGAGGACCCGCGGCTCGGCGAGCCCCTGCCGGCGGCTGACGACTACCTCAGGGCCGAGATCGTCTACGCCTGCTCGCACGAGGGCGCCCGCCACCTGGAGGACGTCCTCACCCGTCGCACCCGCATCTCCATCGAGACCTTCGACCGCGGCACGCGCAGCGCCCGCGAGTGCGCCGAGCTGATGGCCGGGGTGCTCGGCTGGGACGCGGAGCAGATCGACCGCGAGGTCGAGCTCTACGGGAAGCGGGTGGAGGCGGAGCGCGAGTCCCAGCTCCAGCCTGACGACCAGACGGCCGACGCGGCCCGGCTGGGGGTGCCCGACGCGGCGGCCCTGTGACGGGCTGTGGGGAACCAACTCCCTGGGGGATCAGCGTCCCACCCATGGGTGACAATGACCTTCGGTAGCCGGAGGGGACGACAGGCATGGGCGGCGGTATGGGGCAGGACAGCAGCCAGGACAGAGGCGACGAGGGCGCCGGCGTGGGCGACACGGACGGCGGCGGGCGCGGGCGGGAGGCCGACGCCCCGCGCGACGGCGGCACCCTGCACATGGGCCCGCGCGACGAGGACGCGAGTGAGCCCGGCACCCTGGTCCTGGAGGGGCTGGGGCGTGGGCAGGACGCGTCCGAGCCGCGGACGCTGGCCATGGGGGCGGTCGAGCCGCGCGACGACCGTGGCGCGAACCCGGCGACGTTGAACATGGGGCAGGTCGAGGCGGGCGGCGGGCCCGCGTCGGAGCCCGTGCGCGAGCCCCTGCCCGACGAGGACGAGCCGGGCGAGGACGAGCCCGGCGGCGACGAGCCCACCGACGCGGTGCCCACCGACGCGGCGTCCCGCGACGGGGAGGAGCCGCGCGACCGCGACACGCCGAGGGTGCCGCCCGAGCCCGGGACCGTCCACCTGACGCTCTCCGAGCCCGAGCCCGAGCCCGAGCCCGAGCCCGAGGACGCGACGCCCCCACCCACCCCGTCGACGCGGCCCTGGACGGGAGGGCCGGGCAGCGACGACGACGACTCGTTGGGCGGCGACGCCCCGCTCGTCGGCCTCCCGGGCGACACCGCCGCCGACCCCCGCGACCCCCGGGCCCGCGACGACGAGGACCACTCCCTCGGCGGCGACGCGCCGCTGGTCAGCCTGCCCACCGAGCCGACGGACCCCCCGACCCCCGCCACCCCCGCCCCTCCGGAGGAGGTCGCGGCGGAGGAGCCGGCGGAGACGTCGGTGCCGCGCATCGACCCGCTCGGCTGGTCGCCCGACCACGCCGGACGCCTGCTCGCCAGCCGGTACCGCCTCGTCGACGCCGTCGGCCGCGGCGGCATGGGAACGGTGTGGCGGGCCGAGGACGAGATCCTCGGCCGCGCCGTCGCCGTGAAGGAGCTGCGGCTGCCCGCCAGCGTCGACGACTCGGAGCGCGGCCGCCTCATCACCCGCACGCTGCGCGAGGCCAAGGCCATCGCCAGCATCCGGAGCAACGGCGTGGTCACCATCTTCGACGTGGTGGACGAGGGCTCCCGCCCCTGGATCGTGATGGAGCTGATCGAGGGCCGCTCCCTCGCCGACGTCATCCGCCACGAGGGGCCGATGCCCCCGGTGCGCGTCGCCGAGATCGGCCTCGCCGTCCTCGACGTGCTGCGCGCCGCGCACGGCGCGGGCATCCTCCACCGCGACGTGAAGCCGTCGAACGTGCTCGTCGCGCACGAGGACGGCCGTGTCGTCCTCACCGACTTCGGCATCGCCAAGGTGGAGGGCGACCCCTCCATCACCTCCACGGGCATGCTGGTCGGCGCCCCCTCCTACATCTCCCCCGAGCGCGCCCGCGGCGAGGTGCTGGGCCCGGCGACGGACCTGTGGTCGCTCGGAGCCCTCCTCTACTGCTGCGTCGAGGGGCGCCCGCCGTACGACGAGGGCAGCGCGATCGCCACCCTCTCCGCCGTCATGCACGAGCCGGTGCCCCCGCCGCGCCAGGCGGGCCCGTTGACCGAGGTCCTCACGGGGCTGCTCGACAAGGAGCCGGCGCTGCGGCTGACCGAGGCGGCGGCCCGTGAGCTGCTGCTCGGCGTCGTGGCGGACGCGCGGCGGCCCCCGATGCCCGAGCCGTCGGTCGGCGGCGCGGCTGGCGGCGCGGCCGACGGCGCGGCCGACGAGCCCGAGGGGCAGGGGGAGAGCGCGCCCGAGGGCGAGACGTCGGGCGAGGCCGGCGACGGCGGCCCCGGCACGGTCGTGCTGGACCCCCGCCGCACCACCCCGGGCGGCTTCGGCGAGCCGGCCACGCCGCCGATGTTCCCCGCCCCGGAGATGCCGCCGCCCCCCTCGGGCCCGAGCCCGCTCGACGGCGGCACGCCGCCCCCGCCGTCGGCCCCGGACGGCGGGAAGCGGAGCCGGACGATCCTCCTCGCCGCCGTGGCGGTCGTGGTGCTCGCGGGCCTGGCCGTCGCGCTGGTCCTGCTGCTCGGCGGCGACGACTCGCCGGCCGAGGGGGAGCGCGACGACCCGGGCGCGAGCGCCGACGAGTCGCCCCAGGGAGAGGACTCGGGCGGCGCGAGCGGCGACCCCGCCACGGACGAGCCCACGGACGGCGCGACGGACGAGCCCACGGACGGCGCCACGGACGACCCGACGGACGGGGCGACCGAGGATCCCACGGACGGGTCAACGGACGACCCCACCGGGCCGCCCACGAACGAGCCCACCGAGGACCCGACCACCGACCCCACGGACGACGGCCCGCCCGGGACCACGCCGAGCAACGACCCGGACCCCACCATCCCCACCGACCCGACGGGGGCCTGAACCGCCTGCGGGCCACCCTCGGGTCCGTCCTCGGGCTGTCCTCGAACCAGCCCTCGGACCACCCCCCGGGCCACCCCGCCCCGGCCGACCGTGTGACGGCTGGGGCGGGACGGACGTGAGCGTCCGTCAGGCGTCGAAATGGGCCGACGAGGCGTTGAAGTCCCGTGGCCGTGGTATGCCTACGACACGTATCGTGTGAGTCCGGTACCGCTACGGCTACCACGACCGCTACGACGTGACGAGGGCCCGGGGGGCGTTCCACCATGGGGAGGTGATGTGTCGTGAACGCGCACGACAGGCACGACACGTACACGGGGAGGCTGTTGGCCGACCGTTACCGCCTTCCCAGGGCTCCCTCGGAGGAGTTCGAGCTCGTCGAGGCCCGCGCCTTCGACACCGTCGTCGGCCAGGAGGTGCTGGTCCGCCAGGTGCCGCTGCCCGAGGTCGTCGACGCCGAGGTGCTCGACGTCGACGGGCCCCGCCCCGTCCGCCACGGCGCGGTCGGCGGCCGGGCCACGCGCGAGCCCGAGGACCCCACGGTCCGCCGCGCCGTCGAGGCGGCGCTCGCGGCGGCGCGCCTGCCCGACCACCCCCGGCTCGACCAGGTCTTCGACGTCTTCGTGCAGGGCGACGGCCTGTGGATCGTCAGTGAGTTACTGACCGCGAGGCCGCTCGCCGCGGTGCTCGCGGAGGAGCGGCTGAAGCCGTACCGGGCGGCCGAGGTCGCCGCCGACCTGCTCGCCGCGCTGCGCATCGTCCACGCCCACGGCTGGACCCATCGCAACGTCACGGCCCGCACGGTGCTGATCTGCGACGACGGCAGGGCCGTGCTGACGGGCCTGGCGGTCGGCGCCGCGCAGGAGGCCCTGTGCGGGTACGACCCGCTGCCGGACGACGAGCAGCGGGCGCGGCAGCTCGGGGCGCGCCCGGCCGGCGGCTGGGAGGAGCGGCACGGCGAGGGCGCGGGCGGCGACGTCCGAGGGCCGGGCGGAGCCGGTTCGTACGGCGGCCAGCCGAACGGGCCTGTGGCGTACGGGCAGGCGTCGTTCGGCCCCGGCGGGGCGAGCGGCTGGCCCCCCAACTCCGGCGGCTCGAACGAGCCGCACCCGCGCGGCAACCGGCCGCCCTCGTCGCCCCCACCGCCGTCGCCGTCGCCGTCGTCCCCGTCGTCGCCGCCGTCGTCGCCCTCCGCGCCGCGGGTCCCCGGCCCGCCGTCCGGCGGGCCCGTCGGGCCGTACGGTCCGGTCGGGGGCGCCGACTGGCGCGTCGGGGACGCCCCCGCGGCCGAGGGGCGGCAGGGCGAGGACGAGCCGCCGCGCGCCGCGCCCGCGGCGTACGGGCGCTGGGACACCGGAGCCGTGCGGCGGGTCACGGACACCGGTCCCGTGCCGATCCCGCACCAGCAGCGTGGCCCCGAGCACGCCCCGGAGCAGCGCCAGGCACAGGGCGACGCGTCGTGGGGCGGTCAGGCGCCCGACCAGGCGCCGGGCGGTCCTGAGCCGACGCGGCCGGGCGGCGGCGCCGCCGACCTCGTGGCGCGCCTGCGCCAACAGGGCGGCCACCAGCCCTCCGAGCCTCCCGAGCCCACGGAACCCGCCGGCCCCGCCGCTCCCGCCGGCCCCATCGAGCCGGCGCCGCGCGACGCCGGGCTGCCCGCCACCTGGGACTTCGAGGGCGGCGGCCAGCGGCCGGCGCTCCCCGGCCCCCGGCCCGTCGACGAGCGGGCCGCCCGCAGCGGTGCCATAGCGGCGTACCGCGCCGGCACCCAGGCGGGCGCCAGCGCCCGCCGCGGTGGCCAGGGC